>JAHWJM010000029.1 GCA_019348435.1 Actinomycetota bacterium | reverse complement strand
GCCGTCACGCAGACGCCGTCGACGGCGATCGAGTCGCCCTCGCGCAGCTCGCGCGCCTGCGTCGTGGCGAGCGTGACGCGGACGCCGTCAGCCGTCGCGTCGACCGCGGCGATGCTGCCGAGCTCTGCGACCAGGCCGGTGAACACTCACCACTCCCGCAGCCGGGCCGAGATCAGCAGGTCGTCGGCGACGCGCTCGCAGTCGAGCGTCAGCGCGCGCAGCGCCTCGGCGATGCGCTCGACGCCCTCGCCCTCGAGCGGATCGCGGGCGGCGCGGCCGCCGAGCAGCAGCGGCGCGAGGAACAGGCGCACCTCGTCGATCTCGCCGGCGTCGAGGAAGGTGCCGGCGAGGTGCGGCCCGCCTTCGAGCAGGATCGAGGTGATGCCCTTCGCGCCGAGCTGGTCGAGCGCCGAGCGCACGCGCGCCGGCTCGTTCTCACCGGTGGCGACGAGCACGTCGGCGCCGGCCATCGCCAGCGCCTCCATCGCCGAGCGGCGCGCGGCGCGCGAGACGACGACGGTCAGCGCCGCCTCCGGCGCGGCGCGGACGAGCTGCGAGTCCAGCGGCAGCCGCGCGGTCGAGTCGAAGACGATGCGGCGGGGCTGATGATGGACGCTCTCGACGCGCGAGGTGAGCTGCGGGTCGTCGGCGAGCGCGGTGCCGATCCCCACCGCGACGGCATCGAGGCTCGCGCGCCAGCGGTGCGCGCGGGCGCGGCTGGACTCGTCGGAGATCCACTGCGAGTCGCCGGTGCGCGTGGCGACCTTGCCGTCGAGCGTCATCGCCGACTTGAACAGCACCCACGGCCGACCGCTGCGGGCGTGCTTGCGAAAGGCCTGGTTGATGAGGCGCGCGCGTGCAGCGAGCTCCCCGTCGGCGACGTCGACCTCGATGCCCTCGTCGCGCAGGATGCCCAGGCCGCGGCCGGCCGCCTTCGCGCTCGGATCGTCGGAGCCCACGACGACGCGCGCGATGCCGGCGGCGATGATCGCGTCGGTGCACGGCGGCGTCTTGCCGTGGTGGCAGCAGGGCTCCATCGAGACGTACAGCGTGGCACCGCTCACGTCGCCGGCGGCCGACGCGGCGGCGATCGCGTGGACCTCCGCGTGCGGCCCGCCGCACTCCTCGTGCCAGCCCTCGCCGAGCACCTTCTCGTCGCGGACGAGCAGCGCGCCGACCATCGGGTTGGGATGCACGCGCCCGAGCCCGAACTCGGCGAGCTCGATGCAGCGCCCGAGATGGTCGTTGTCGGCCGCGGTCAGCGTGGACACGGCCCCAGCATACGGCCGAGGGCTACCGCTTGCCGGTGACGCCGTCGGCGCAGCCGCCGCCGCGCAGACGGTAGATCGTCATGGTCGGCCCGGGGCGGTTGTAGGCCAGCGGGTAGTAGTTGAACGTCCAGTCGAAGTTGAACGCGACGGGGCCCTTGCCGCGGGAATACGGGGAGACCTCGTAGGCGACCTCCGCACGGCGCTCGAGCTCCTCGTAGTAGGCCAGCGCGTTGGGCACCGCCTCGGGCTCGACCTCCGCGCGGCCGCGCTGCGTGGAGCCGACGACGACGTAGCAGTAGGCCTGGCGCTCGAAGACGTCGACGAGCTCGGGGTGCAGCACCCGCTCGAAGTCCTCGATGTTCACGACACCGGCCGCGCCGGGCACCGGCAGGCCGGTGCCCGGGTCGATCCGGCGGCTGAGGGGGTACTTGTTCCAGCGGTTGCCGTTCTTCGTGATCGGCGAAGGATTGCCGATGTCCTGCGCCCACTGGTCGGGCACGACGGGCTCGACGACGACCTTCGCACCCGCCGCAACGTTGAGCACCATCCAGTCGCGGGCGATGTTGCGGGTATCCTCGCGCGACAGGACCAGACCCGAGTGCAGCGAGTAGACGACGCCCTGCCCGCAGAGCAGGACGACCGCCGCGGCGACGACCGTCGGCCGCAGGGCGGGCGCGCGCCGGCCCAGCCAGTCGGCCAGCTCGACGGCGGCGTAGGCGGCGAGCACGCAGGCGAACGGGAAGACCGGCATCAGCCAGCGCCCGAAGTACCGCTCCTGGGAGCCCATGAACAGGACGAAGACGACGATCGGCGGCACGAGCATCCAGAACAGCCGGCGCTCGTCGACGAACAGCCGCACCGCACCGCCGACGGCGAAGCACAGCGGCACCCAGCCGAGGCCCCAGCCGAAGGACCACAGGTAGTACAGGTAGCCGGAATCCTGCGTCAGGCCGAGCTTCCCGGCGGCGTCGCCGGAGGCGGTCGACTGGTGCGTCAGCCCTTCCCAGAACGACGAGAAGTCCAGCAGCGAGTACGGGTTGGCGACGAAGAACGAGGCCAGCGCCATGACCCCGACGATGAGGATCCCGCGCAGCGCGCCGGCACGGCCGCCGGCGGCCGCGAACTGCGCGCCCGCGGCAGCGACGATCGGCAGCAGCACGATCCCGCCGGTGTACTTCGTCGCACACGCCAGGCCGAGCCCGAGGCCCGCCGTGACGTAGTCGCGCTTGCGCCCGTGGCGCAGCATCCCGGCCGCGCCCCACAGCGCGAGGCAGACGCCGGCGAGCGTCGGCACGTCGTTGAGCGCGAGCTTGGAGTAGAAGACCGGCAGGAAGGCGACGGCGAAGACGCCCGCCGCCAGCAGCCCCACGCGGCGGTCGGCGAGCCGCGTGCCGGCGAGGTACAGCAGCCAGACGGCGATCGTGCCCAGGATCGCTGCGAGCGTGCGGGCGATGAGCCAGATCTCCGTGGGGTCGGCGGCGAAGGAGTTCGAGACGCTCTCGCGCCCGCCGTACCAGAGCCCGAGCACGAGGTGCACGAGGTACGTGTAGGCGGGCGGATTGACGTAGTAGTTCGGATCCCAGTCGTGGCCGAACAGGCCGATCGCGCGGGTGACGAAATGCGCGTTCTCGTCGGCGTTGTAGGCGTAGGGCAGCCCGTGGCTGTTGCCCCAGATGCGCAGCAGAAACGCCAACAGCAGCAGGACGGCGACGGCGGACCCCCACAGCAGGCGCTCGCGGCCGGGCCCGCGCAGGCTCAACCCCGGGCCCGTGAGCAGCGCGTTGAGCCCGCCCTCGGCGGACGGCGGCGGCGCGTCCTCGTGGCGCTCGGGGCTCTCAACAGTTGACATAGGCGGCGTAGTAGCGGCTCGTGGCGGCGCGATCGTAGCCCTTGGGCGGGTAGTTGTCGGCCGTCTCGTCCTGCGGCGTCACCCATGCCTGCTTGAACAGCGCCGGCCGATTGTGCACGAGCAGCACGACGCCGCGGCTCGGCGGCGGCGCCGGGTTCTTCTCCGAGCGCACGTTGGAGCGCGCCAGCACGCCCGTCATGGGACGGTCGAGGATCCAGCGCACGTCGGGGATGAGCTTGTGGTTGGGCACGTAGACGGGGCCGCAGCGCAACGCCCGCTTCACCGCAGGGTCGTGCAGCACGCGCTCGAGCGCCGCGTGCGAGTCGCCCCGGAATTGCAACTCGTTGCGCAGCTGAACGAGGTTAACGCGCGTTGCCGTGAACACGATGCCGAAGATCACGACCGCCGCCGCCCCCGTCATCCAGGCCCCTCGCCAGCCGCTGCCGGGCTCGAGCATCGTCCAGCCCGCGATGAACACCGCTGCGAAGAGCATCACGCACAGCGACGGCACGAGCAGGTAGCGGTCGATCACCGACAGGCCCGCCAGACCGACGAGCGCGAACGTGCCCGCGCCGATCGCGAACAGCACGAGCGGCATGACGGCCCGGCGCGGGGTCAGCACGACCGCCAGCGCGAGCCCGATCGCGCCGGCGACGACGACGGGGAACTTCGCGAGCTTGACGAGGAAGGCGTACAGCGCGGCGGGGACGGCGGCGCCGCCCTTGTTGCGGCCGAGCTCCTCGGCGAGATCCTGCGTTCCCGTCAGCGAGTACAGCGGGTTGCCGGTGACGGCGAAGTCGACGCCGACCCACACGACCGGGCCGATCGCCGCCAGCGCCGCGTAGACGAAGCGCTGCTTCCAGCTCGCCCGCGGCACGAGCCACAGCCAGTAGACGCCGGCCAGCAGCCAGGCCTCCGGCCGCATGAGCCCGGCCGCGGCGAGCAGTCCCAGCACGAGCACCGGATGGCGCCGTGGCGCGCGCAGCTCGATCACCGCCGCCCAGATCACGACAGCGAGGTACGGGATGTCGATGTAGCCGCGGGCCGCGAGGAAGGGAAAGTCGAAGCGCGTGACGAGCAGCGCGGCGGCGGCGAAGCCGACGAGCGGCGTGAACGCCGTCTTGCCCAGCGCGTAGATGCCGGCCACGAGGACGAGGAACGAGATCACCGCGCACGCGACCATCGTGCGGTCCGCGCCGTCGCCCAGCGGCGCCAGCAGCGCGCCGAACGCGATTGCCAGCGGATGCTCGGTAGGCGCGCGGTAGGCGGTGAAGGAGAGCCGCTCGAAGTCCAGCAGCTCCCGTCCCCACAGCAGCGAGTAGTACGAGTCGTAGTTCGGATACGTCGGGTAGACGACGAAGCCGACGAGCGCGGCGAGCGCGAGGACGCCGAGGCTGAGCTTCTCGAGCACGGCGAGGCGGATCGCGGGCAGCCGCCGACGGCGCGCCGGAGGAGCCTCGGCGGGCGACGGCGACGCAACCGCGGCCGGGCTGGTGGCGCTGGGCACGGATGACACTTCGATGAACGTTAGGATCCCACGCGGACCCACCGCATGAAGCTGATCATCCAGATCCCCTGCTTCAACGAGGAGCAGACCCTTCCGCTCGTGCTCGCGGACCTGCCCAGGCGCGTCGACGGCTTCGACACGGTCGAATGGTTGATCATCGACGACGGCTCGACCGACGCCACGATCGAGGTCGCGCGGGCGGGCGGCGTGGACCACATCGTGCGCCTGACGAACAACAAGGGCCTGGCCGCGGGTTTTCAGGCCGGCCTCGACGCCTGCCTGAAGCTCGGCGCCGACGTGATCGTCAACACCGACGGCGACAACCAGTACGACGGCAAGGACATCCCCAAGCTCGTCGAGCCGATCCTCGCCGGCAAGGCCGACATGGTCGTCGGCAACCGCGAGGTCGAGACGATCGAGCACTTCTCGCCGCTGAAGGTCACGCTGCAGCGGCTCGGCTCGTGGGTCGTGCGCCAGGCGTCGTCGACCGAAGTGCCCGACACGACCTCGGGCTTCCGCGCCTACAACCGCGAGGCGGCGATCCAGATGGCGGTCGTCTCGAAGTTCACGTACACGCTGGAGACGATCATCCAGGCCGGCAAGCAGCTCGTCGCCGTCGACCACGTCGCGATCCGGACGAATCCCAAGACGCGCGAGTCGCGGCTGTTTCCGTCGATGTGGTCCTACGTCCGGCGCAACTCGGTGTCGATCTTCCGCATCTACTCGCAGTACGAGCCGCTGCGCGTCTTCATGACCGCCGCCGCCGTCGTCGGGATCATCGCCATGATCGTCTGGGCACGCTTCGCCTACTTCTACATCGTCGAGGACGAGGGCGCCGGCCATGTCCAGTCGCTGATCCTCGGCGCCGTGCTGTTCAACGCGGCGATGGTGCTGGCGGCGCTCGGGATCATGGGCGACCTCATGTCGGCGCAGCGGACGATGATCCAGCGCACGTTCGAGCGCGTCAGGCGCATCGAGCTGCAGCTCGGCGTGGCGCCGTCGCACTACGAGCCCGGCGCCGGCGACGGGAAGGGCCAGAAGCCGACGACGGGGGCCGGCGCAGGCGCCGCCACCGGCAAGACCGAGGAGCGCGACGTGGTGCGCCTGTGACGCCCGCCGATCCTGTCGTCACCGTGGACGCGGAAGGCACCGTCACCGGCAACACCTACGACAAGTACGGCTCGACGAACCCGGTCGTGCGGCGCCTCATGAGCGCCTTCGAACGCACCCTCGACGAGCTCTTCGAGCAGGCCGATCCGCAGTCGCTGCTCGACGTGGGCTGCGGCGAGGCCGTGCTGACGCACAAGTGGGCGCAGCGGCTCGGCGACCGCCGCGTCGTCGGCATCGATCTCGACGACCCGCTGCTGCACGCCGAGTGGGAGCAGCGCCAGGCGCCGAACCTCTCCTACCGCGTGATGAAGGCTGAGAACCTGCCGTTCGCCGACGACGAATTCGACGTCGCGACCGCGATCGAGGTGCTCGAGCACGTTCCCGATCCCGCGCACACGGTCGGCGAGATGGCGCGGGTGGCGAGCGGCCACCTGCTCGTCTCCGTGCCGCGCGAGCCGCTCTGGCGGGGCCTGAACATGGCGCGCGGCGCGTACATCAAGCAGCTCGGCAACACCCCGGGGCACCTCAACCACTGGTCCAAACGCAGCTTCGCCAAGCTGCTGTCGCGCCACGGCGACGTCATCGCGGCGCGCTCGCCGTTTCCGTGGACCATGCTGCTTGTCCGCCTCTAGGCCTCCGGCGCGCGAGTCGCCTCCGGCATCAGGTTCCGGGTACGGGCGCGGGGCGCGGGTCCTGTCGGTCGGGATCGCGGCGACCGGTCTGGTCACGTTCGCCTACTTCGCGCTCGCCGCGCACGCGCTGTCCGGCGTCGAGTACAAGCGCATCTCGCTCGTCTGGTCGATCATGTTCGTCGTCGCCTCGGTGATCTACCGGCCGATCGAGCAGCTCCTGTCGCGCACGATCGCCGACCGCCGCGCGCGCGGCCTGCGCGGCGAGCACAACCTGCGCGTCCCGCTGCTCATCCAGGCGACGTTCGCGCTGACGTTCCTCGCCATCGCGCTGGCCCTGCGCGACCTGCTGCAGAACGACCTCTTCGACGGCTCGGCGGCGCTGTACTGGGTGCTCGTCGTCGGCGTGCTGGCCTACGCGGCGAGCTACTTCGCGCGCGGGTTCCTCGCCGGGCATCAGCGCTTCGAGCTCTACGGCCTGCTCGTCCTCTTCGAGGCGATCTCGCGGGTCTGCTTCGCGCTGGCGGTCGTCGTCGGGATCGCGTCGGGCCAGTCGGCGGTCGCGCTCGGGATGGCGGTCGCGCCGCTCATGTCGCTGCTCGTCGTGCCGTGGTTCTTCGCCCGCCGCGACGCCGGGCCGCCGCCGGATCCCGGCGCTGTCAAGGAGGCGGAGGGCGGGCTGACGCTGCGCCTGGGAGCGGGCTTCGCCGTCGCCGTCTTCGCGATCATGGTCGCCGAGCAGACGCTGCTCAACGCCGCCGTGCTGACCGTCGAGGGGACCTCGGACGACGCGGTGCTGGCCGGGATCGTCTTCAGCGTGCTGCTCATCGCGCGCGCGCCGTTGCAGCTCTTCCAGGCGGTCCAGGGCTCGCTGCTGCCACACCTCGCCGGCCTGCAGGCGACGGCCGGGACGCAGGAGTTCGGCCGCGCGATCCGGATCACCGTCCTGGCGATCTGCGCCTTTGCGCTGGCGGTCGCGATCGGCCTCTTCGCGATCGGCCCGCCGGTCGTGCGCGCGCTGTTTGACATCGACCGCGACATCGCTCGCGGCGGGCTGGCCCTCGTCGGCCTGGGGATGGGCTTTCACCTCGTGGCGGGGACGCTCAACCAGGCCGCGCTCGCCCGCGGCCAGGCCGGCGGCGCGGCACTCGCGTGGCTGCTGAGCGCCGGGGCGTTCTTGATCTGGATGCTCAGCCCGGTCGTCGGCGACCAGCTGCTGCGCACCGAGATCGGCTACTGCTGCGCTACCGCGGTCCTCAGCGGCCTGCTGGCGCTGGTCTACCGCTCAGGTCAGGATCAGGGCGTCGGGTCGGCCGGCTTACCGCCGGCGCCCGTGACGTAGACGAGCCGCCCGTCCTGCAGGCGAAAGACCTCGCCGACCCGGCGCCCGGAGCCGGTCACGGTCTTCTTGCTCAGGCGCACGGTCTTGATCTGATCGCCCTCCTTGACGATCAGCGTCTGGCTGTTGGCCTCCGTGCGCGTCACGGTGACGTTCTCCTGCGTCAGCAGGTCGGTCAGGTTGACGGACTGCAGCGCCGCGAGCAGGAACGCGAGGGCGAGCACGATGCCGAGGTCGAAGAGGTTGACGAGGCCGGCCAGCGGATCGCCACCACGGTCGCCGCGCCCGCTCGCGCGCGGCGTGACGCGGCTGCGCGCGATCATGGCCTCGCCTCCGGTGGGTCGAGCCCCGCGACGACGTACTCCAGATCGGACAGGTCCTGGGCGTAGAGGCGGTCGCGCACGAGGGAGATCGAGAACGCGACGGCCCCGATCAGCAGGCCGATGACCGTGACGCTGAAGGCGGCGCGCAGGTTCTCCGAGAGCTGCGCGACGTTCCCCTCGGCGAGCCCCTCGAGCGCGGGCGACAGCGGGATGAGGGTCCCCATGAGCCCGAGCGCCGGCCCGAAGCGCACGAGCATGCGGCTGCGCTCGAGCTTGCGCAGCGACGTGAGATCGAAGTCCGCGAGCGCCTTCGCGCGCCGGTCGTCGATGCCCGGCTGGTCGTGGGCCGTCACGAGGTTGACGAGCGTGTCGGCCATCTGCGCGCTGGAGGCCAGCGGCATGAGTGCCCGTTGCGCCGCGGGCGCGTCGTCGGCCGCCAGCGCCTGGCGGGCGCTCGCCGTGGCCTCCTCGACGCGCTCGCGCCGGTCGTGGCGGCGACGGCGCGTGAGCTCGACGACGAACGCGCCGAGGTCGAAGAGCACGAACGCGAGCGCGGCGATGGCGGCCGTGAAGACCGGGATGCGGAGGGCGTTCGCAAGCTCGAAAAGGAGTTCCTCGATGCCGGTGACCGCGATCATGCGCCCGGCAGTCTGACGCCTCGGCGCTCGCGAAGCGCGCCCACCCACATCATGGCCAGCGCGAGCAGCCCCGTCATGCCGAGCGACAGCGAGCCCTCGGTCTCTCCGCCGCGGACCGCGCGGACGCCTGCGGCGGCCCCGGCTGGCTCGCCGCCCGGCAGCTTGCGCAGCGTCGATCCGGTGTCGTCGATGAGCACGCCGGAGATCGTCTCGCCGAAGGGCTTGGGTGGCGGGGGCGGCGGCTTGGGCTCCGGCTTCGGTGCGGCCGTCCCTTTCTCCTCCGCCTCCTCCTCGCCGGTGGCCGTGCCGGCGCCGCCGCCGCCACCGCCGCCGCTGCCTCCGGTCCCGCCGCCGCCGGTTCCGCCGGCCGAGCCGGCCCCGCCGCGGACGCCGTTCGGGCCGCCGGCCGCCGTGTCCTCGGGTTGCTCGGGCGCCTCGCCGACCTCGACCGTGACCTGCTCGGTGCCGCCGCAGCGAACCGTGCAGCCGGGGTCGGTGTTGCGCACCGCGACCTGCGCGAACAGCGTGCCCGCCAGATCGGGACTGTGGGTGACGCGCTTGCCCGCCACCGGGCCCTCGCCGAAGTCCCATTCGTAGCTGTAGGTGGCGCCCGGTACGCCGAAGCGCACCTTGGCCTCGAACGTCACCGTCTCCCCCACCTTGATGCGCTTGCGGCTCGCGGTCGCGCGGATCGCGAGGTCACCGCCGTCGACGGAGACCTCGAGCGGAACCTCGCTGTCCTCGGTGTAGTCGATCAGCACGCCGCCGGAGGACCGAAAGAAGCGCGTCGTCGTCCCGTCGTCGGAGAGCGTGGCGCTGCCGAACTGCGCCGGCGTGACCACGTAGGAGCCACCGCCCCTCTTGAGGACCTGGACGCGCTCCGCGGCGATGCCACGGCTCCCGAGGAGGGCCCCGATCGAGAGCCCGCGCAGGGACACCTTCTTGCCCGGCTGCGACGCGTGACCCGGCAGCGTGTACGTCTTCGCCGGCCCGGCCATTTGCGCGATCTGCGCACCGGAGATCCTGACGGCCGGCGCGTCCTTCGGGAGGAGCGTGATTCCGGGCCCGGCGTGCGCGACCGCCGCGCCGGGCCCGAGCAGGAGGCCGGCGGACAGCAGCAGCGCTGTGCGGAGTGCGCGCACCGAGGCGAAATTAGCGCAAGCGGTCGCGGCGGAACGTCAGCAGCCGGCGGCCGCCGCGATCTCGCGATAGGCCGCGGCAGGATCGTCGGCGCCGAAGATCGCCGAGCCCGCGACGAACCACGTGGCGCCGGCCTCGGCGCACTGCGCCGCTGTCTTCGGATTGATGCCGCCGTCGACCTCGATCGGCGTCGCGTCGCCGAGCATCGCGCGTACGCGCTTGATCTTGTCGAGCTGGTTGCTCATGAACGGCTGGCCCCCCCAGCCGGGGTTGACGGTCATGATCAGCGCGAGGTCGATCTCGTTCTCGCCGAAATGGGTCGGGGGCGTGCCGGGCGAGACGACGAGCCCGGCGTTGCACCCGGAGTCGCGGATCGCCGACAGCGCGAAGGCGATGTTCGGCGTCGCCTCGACCTGGATCGTGATCCCGTCGGCGCCCGCCTTGGCGAACTCCGCGACCTGACGCTCCGGGCGCTCGATCATGAGGTGCACGTCGAGGTAGGCCTCGTCGGGCAGGGACTCGCGCAGCGCCGCGACGACCATCGGGCCAAACGTGATCGGCGGGACGAAGTGGCCGTCCATCACGTCGCAATGGATGACGCGGCACCCCGCGTCCATGATCTCGCGCACGTGCGCGGAGAGGTTGGCGAAGTCGGACGCCAGGATCGACGGCGTGACGTGACGTTCGGTCAGTACAGACAAGGGGCCTCTAAATCTCCCGCAGCATCGAGGCTGAGCAGGCGTTGCAGGACAGGATCGCGGTGTTCGACATGCGCACGATCGTAGAATGCGCGCCGCAGTCGGGGCACAGCGAGCACAGCTCGAAGCGATGCAGGCAGTACACGCAGCGGTAGCGCCCGGGCAGATTGGCGGGCCGCAGCCAGGGCTCGCGGCAGTTCGGACACGCCATGCCGACCTCGTCCTTCATGCGCTGCTCAGGCGGGCGATGTAGAAGCCATCGGTGCGGTCGCGATGGGGCAGCACGAGGCATTCGGATTCTATTGACAGGCCCGACCCCGCCACGATGTTCTCGTTCTCCGCCGGCGAGAGCGTGCACGTGGCGTAGACGATCCGGCCGCCGGGCCGCACCGCCGCGCGTGCCGCGTCGAGGATCGCCGCCTGCACGCGGGCGAGCCGCTCGATCGCCTCTGGCGAGATGCGCCAGCGCAGGTCGGGATGGCCCTGCAGCGTGCCCAGGCCGCTGCAGGGCGGGTCGACGAGCACACGATCGAAGGGCTCGTCGGTGCTGAAGCGAGCCGCGTCGGCGGTGACGATCCTGATCGAGGTGGCGCCCATCCGGTCGCACGTGCGCTCCAGTGCCTTCGCACGGCCGGCGTGACGCTCGACGGCGACGATCTCGCCGCCGTCGCCCATCAGGGCGGCGAGGTGCGTCGTCTTGCCGCCGGGGGCGGCGCACAGGTCGAGCACGCGCTCGCCGGGCTGGGGATCGACCGCGCGCGCGACGAGCATCGCCGCGCGCGACTGGGCGGTGTAGGCGCCCTGGCGGTACAGCGGGTGCCCATGAGCGTCGAACGCGCCGTCGACGACGATGCCCTCGGGCAGCTCGTCCCCCGCCGGCCGGGCTTTGACGGCCGGCGTGAGGTCGGCGAGTGCTGCGGTGACGCCCGCCGGTGTCGCGCGCAGCGTGTTGACGCGCAACGCAAGCTCGCCGGGCGCGTTGCCGGCGCGCAGCAGCGCCCGCGCCTCGTCGCTGCCGAAGCGCTCCCACCACAGCTCGACGAGCCACTGCGGGTAGGAGTGCGCGATCGCGGCGCCCGCGGGAGTGTCGTCGCCCGGCAGCACGGGCAGGTCGCCGCACGCCGCGCGCCGCAGGACCGCGTTGACGAGCTTGTGCCCGCCGCCATGAGGGCCCTTAGCGAGCTCGACGCTCTCGCTGACCGCGGCGTGCGCGGCAACTCCGTCGAGGAACACGAGCTGGTAGAGCCCGAGCCGCAGCGCCGCCAGCGTCGGCGGATCGAGCTCGCTCGCGGGCCGCGCGAGCTGCTCGACGTAGTGGTCGAGCGTCAGCCGCCGCTGAACCGTGCCGTACGCGAGCTGCATCGCCAGCGACCGCTCGCGCGGGTCGAGCCCCTTCGCCTCCCCGTGCAGCGCCCGGTCGGCGTAGGCGCCCTTCTCGAACACCCTCCTGACGACGGCGTAGGCGACCCGGCGGGCCGGCGTCACCTCGCTCATCGGGCGCGCCGCTCGTCCGGCGGTTGTCACGATCGCCGGCCGCGCAGATACGCCGCGGCGTCCATCGGCCGTCTGCCCGCGGGCTGCACCTCGAGCAGCTCCAAGCCGCCGAGCAGCAGCCGGTCGCCGTCGGCGCGCAGCGGGCCCGCCTCGTCCGGCTCGCGTACGGCCGCGCGCAGCACGGCCAGGAATCCCGCGTCGCCCGGCAGCTCGACGCGGGCACCGATGTGCGGGCTCAGCGCGCGCACGACGCGCTCGTTGACCGCCGCCGGCGCGGCGGGATCGAGCGTCCGGTCGCCGGGGCCGATCTTCTCGGCGTACGTCACGCCCTCCTCGCTCTGCTCAATGCACGCCGGGCGCTCGTCGAGGACGCGCAGCAGCAGGTCGGCGCCGAGCTCCTGCAGGCGCGGGGCCAGCGTTCCGTAGGTGTCGTCGGGAGCGATCGGCTCGCTGCCCACGAGGCAGATCGGGCCGCTGTCCAGGCCGGCCGTCAGGCGCATGATGCAGACGCCGGTCTGCGCATCGCCGGCCATCATCGCCCGCTCGACCGGTGCGGCTCCGCGCCAGCGCGGCAGCAGCGACGGGTGGACGTTGAGCATCTCGAAGTCCGTCAGCAGGGGCTCGCGGATGAGCGCGCCGAACGCGCAGACGATCACGACGTCGGGCGCGGCGGCGGCGATCTGCGCCCGGGCATCGTCCGTGTTGACGTTCTCCGGCTGCAGCAGCGCCAGGCCGAGTGCGCCTGCGGCGTCGGCGACCGGCGGGGACGACAGCCTGCGCCCGCGGCCGGCCGGCCGGTCGGGACGCGTGACGACGAGCTGGGGACGGTGTGGGCTGTCGGCGAGCCGCGCGAGGATCGCGGCGGCGAAGTCCGAGGTGCCGAGGAAGGCCGTCCTCGTCACGGGCAGGTCACGACGCGACGCCGGCGGCGCGGGCCTGCTCGGCCTCACGCAGGGCGCGCATCGCGGCCTTGCGCTGCTCGCGGCTCGTGCGGTCGAGGATGAGGATGCCGTCGAGGTGGTCGATCTCGTGCTGGATGACGCGCGCCTCCAGGCCGGTGGCCTCGACGACGATCTTCGCGCCATGCTCGTCGCGCGCGTTGACGAGCACCGCGACCGGGCGCTCGACGTCGACGTGGATCAGCGGCAGGCTCAGGCAGCCCTCCTCGGAGATCTC
>JAHWJM010000299.1 GCA_019348435.1 Actinomycetota bacterium | reverse complement strand
TGAGGCCGGCCAGGTCAACCCGAACCTCGCGACCGGCGAGATCGAGATCCAGGTGGGCGAGATGCAGTTGCTGGCGGAGTCCCAGACGCCGCCGTTTCCGCTGGACTCGGACGTCGAGCTCGACGAGATGCTGCGCCTGCGCAACCGCACGCTCGACCTGCGCCGGCGCCCGATGATCGAGGCGCTCGTGCTGCGCCACGAGGTCGTGCGCACGATCCGCGAGACGCTGTCAGACGAGGACTTCCTCGAGATCGAGACGCCGATCCTGACGAAGTCCACGCCGGAAGGCGCCCGCGACTTCCTCGTGCCGTCGCGGCTGCAGCCTGGCTGCTTCTACGCGCTGCCCCAGTCGCCGCAGCTCTTCAAGCAGCTGCTGATGGTGGCCGGCTACGAGCGCTACTTCCAGATCGCGCGCTGCTTTCGCGACGAGGACCTGCGCGCCGACCGCCAGCCGGAGTTCACGCAGCTCGACCTCGAGATGTCGTTCGTCGAAGAGGACGACGTCATCGACGTCAACGAGCGCCTGATGGCGAAGGTCTTCGCGGTCGGCGGCCTGAACGTCCAGGCGCCCCCGTATCCGCGGATGAGCTACGACGAGGCGATGCTGCGCTTCGGCTCCGACCGGCCCGACACGCGCTTCGGCCTGGAGATCGTCGACGTCTCAGAGCATCTGCGGTCCTCGGAGTTCAAGGTCTTCGCCTCGGTGCTCGGCGGCTCCGGCGTCGTGCGCGCGATCAACGCCGGCACGCGCGACGTGCCGCGCAAGGAGCTCGACGAGCTGACGGAGGTGGCCAAGCGGGCGCGCGCCGGTGGCTTGGTCTGGGCGTTCGTGCAGGAGGACGGCAGCTGGCGCTCGCCGATCGCGAAGTTCCTCGCGCCCCCGGAGATCGCGGCGGTGACCGCAGCGCTCGACGCGCAGCCGGGCGACCTGCTGCTTGCCGTCGCCGACAAGGCCTCGGTCGCCGCGAACGCGCTCGGCACGCTGCGCCTGCACCTCGCCGAGCGCTGGGATCTCGTTCCCGCGGGGCGCCACGACGTGCTGTGGGTCATCGACTTCCCGATGTTCGGCTACAACGACGACGAGGACCGCTGGGACGCGCTGCACCATCCCTTCACGGCGCCGACCGCGCCTACCGGCAACACGGCCGCCGATCTCGCGGCGGCCGATGGGCCGGGCTCGTGGCGCTCGCGCGCCTACGACCTCGTAGTGGACGGCTGGGAGCTCGGCGGCGGCTCGATCCGCATCCACGACACCGCGGTGCAGAGCCTCGTCTTCGAGGCGATCGGCCTTGACGAGGCGGAGGCGGAGAGCCGCTTCGGCTTCTTGCTCGAGGCGCTGCGCTTCGGCGCGCCGCCGCACGGCGGCATCGCGTTCGGCATCGACCGGATCGTCGCCCTGCTCGGCGGCCTTCCGTCGATTCGCGACGTCATCGCGTTCCCGAAGACGGCGAGCGGCGCCGATCCGCTCACCGGCGCCCCCGCCCACGTCGACGCGCGCCAGCTGCGCGAGCTCGGCCTGCGCAGCACCGTCACCCCGCCTGTGTCCGGCCACTGAGCTCGCGCGCCGTAACGGCGCTGATGGTGGACGCGCGTACGAGCCCCACCGGCCCGCGCTCATGCCGCGCTGACGACGCACCGACACCGTCCGCATGACCCGCGCGCCACGTGCGCTGCTTGCAGTCGTCGTCGTCGCGTTCGTGCTCGTCGCGGCGTATCTGCTCGTCGCCGCGCCCAAACCGCAGCCGCCGGAGCGCTCGCACACGCCGTTCGCGCCCCTGCAGGCGGTCGAGCCGGCGCGTGACGTCTCGGCTGCATCTGACGCGGCGGACGCGCAGCGCCAGGCGGCCGCCGACGCGCTCGACGCTCCCTGACGCACCCGCCGCCGCGACCGCGCCGGCAAGCCCGGCCGGCGCGGTCGCGGCGGCGGAGCTCAGGAGCGCTTTCTATGGGCCGTGCTCCGCACGGATCTAGACTCGTTCGCGTGCCCGACGAGCGCTTCGAGGATCACCTGAGCCACCCGCGCGGCCGCGGTCGCGTGGTGGAGGACGCGTCACATGGCGCGGCCGGTGGCGCCGCGTGCGGCGATCTCGTGCGCGTCTCGCTGGCGGTCGATGGCGAGCGCGTGGTCGCGGCGGGCTTCGAGGCCTCCGGCTGCGGATCGCTGCTCGCGGCGGGCAGCGCCGCGGTCGAGCTCGTCGAGGGCGCTGCTCTGCTCGCCGCGGCACGGATCGGCTCGCCGCAGATCGCGGCCGAGCTCGGCGGCCTGAGCGCCGGCAAGCTGCACGCCGCGGATCTCGTCTCGGACGCGCTGCACCGGGCGCTCGGCGCGGCCGTCAGGCGCAGCGGGGCGCTCGCGCCCGACCCGGCGCGGACGCTCGTCGCAATGTCCGGCGGCGTCGACAGCGCGGCGGCCGCGTTGCTGGCTGCAGGCGAGGCCGGCGGCGGCGCCAACGTCGCAACGGTCACGCTCGAGCTGTGGGCCGACGTCGACAACGACGGCGAGCGCTCGTGCTGCTCGGCGGCGGCCGTGCGCGGGGCGCGACGCCTTGCTCACGAGCTCGGCCTGCCGCACTTCACGCTGGACCTGCGCGACGAGTTCCGTGCCGGCGTGGTGGCGCCCTGGCTCGCCGAGCACGCCGACGGGCTCACGCCGAACCCGTGCGTGCGCTGCAACGGTCACGTCCGCCTGGACGCGATGCTCGGGTTCGCCGACCGGCTCGGCGCCGCGACGCTGACGACCGGCCACTACGCCCGGCGCACCGACGCCGGGCTGTTGCGCCTGGCCGTCGATCCCGCCAAGGACCAGACGTACATGCTCGCCGCGCTGGGCCGCGACTCGCTGGCCCGCCTGCGCTTCCCACTCGGCGAGCGCAGGAAGGAGGAGGTCCGCGCGATCGCGCGCAAGGCGGGCCTGGCGGTGGCGGGCAAGCCCGAGTCCCAGGACCTGTGCTTCCTCGCCGGCACTGGACGCGAGCGATTCCTCGCTCGTCACGGCGGGCTGCGCGAGCGGCCGGGCGACATCGTCGATCGCGGTGGCCGGGTGCTCGGCCGCCACCGCGGCCACCACGGCTACACCGTCGGGCAGCGCAAGGGGCTCGGGATCGCCGCCGCCGAGGCGCTCTACGTCGTCGCCACCGACGCGCGTACCAACACCGTCACGGTCGGCACCCGCGAGGAGCTGGCGACGAGGACCGTGCGGGTGCGCGGCCTGCGCCTGCACGACGCCGACCCCGATGCGGTGCAGCTGCGCTATCACGCCCCGGCGCTGCGCTGTCGCCTGGACGGCGATCAAATCCACCTCGACGAGCCGTTCGACGGTGCCGCGCCCGGGCAGACCGCGGTCTTCCTGCGGGGGGACGCGATCGTCGGATGCGCCACAATCGCCTGACGCGATGGGCATGAGCACCGACGAGATCCGCGAGACGTTCCTCTCCTACTTCGAGGGCCGCGACCACCTGCGCCTGCCGTCCGCCTCGCTGGTCCCGGCCGCCTCGGATGCTTCCGTGCTGCTGACGACGGCCGGAATGCACCCGCTCGTGCCGTACTTCCGCGGCGAGGAGACCCCGCCCCATCCGCGGCTGGCCACGGTCCAGAAGTGCTTTCGCACGACCGACATCGAGAACGTCGGCAACACCGCGCGACATCTCACGTTCTTCGAGATGCTCGGCAACTTCTCGATCGGCGACTACTTCAAGCAGGAGGCCGTGCAGTGGGCCTGGGAGTTGTCGCTCGAGGGGTTCGGCTTCGATGGCGACGACATCTGGATCTCCGTCTTCGAGGGCGACGACGAGCTCGGCCTGGGCCCCGACGAGGAGGCGATCGAGGCGTGGCTGTCGGTCGGCGTGCCGCGCGAGCGGATCGTCCTGCTCCCCCGCTCGGAGAACTTCTGGCAGGCCGGCGACAGCGGGCCGTGCG
>JAHWJM010000298.1 GCA_019348435.1 Actinomycetota bacterium | reverse complement strand
GGGGCCGCGCGACTACCACTCCACCGAGCAGAGCGAGGTGGACGGGCCGCCCGAACTCCTCTCGCTCCGCCTGCTGATCCGCAACCCGGAGCCGATGCTGGCCGGCGAGTACAGCCCGCGCTTCCTGCACGCCCAGGCGCTCGGCACCATGCTCGCTATGCGCGACGCCGGCCGCCCGGTCCTGCTCGCCACGCTGGAGACCACCAACGACGGCCCCGCCGTCGTCGCGCTGCTCGCCCGGGCCGCGGCGACGAGGCCGCCGCCCCCGGCGCCGGCCGCGCCGGCTGCCACCGCGGCGGCGCGGACGGCCGCAGCGCAGCGCAGCGCGTCGCTGTCCTCCTACGCCAACGGCTCGACGGGGCAGGACACCCGCGAATCGGCGGCCGCTCGTCCCGAGCCTCTCTCGCCGCCCGACGACGACGACGGCCGTCGGATGCGCCGCATCGCGATGTTCGCGGGCGGTGGCGTGGCCGCCCTGCTCGTCGTGGCCGTGCTGATGCTCGTCCTGACCGGCGGCGGCGAGACCCAGCCGCCCAACGACTTTGGCAACACGCCGCCGGCACAGGAGTCCGAGGCCCCCGGCACAGCGGGCACCGCCGGCTCGCCGGACGCAGCGGGCGGGTCCGCCTCGTCAGAGCTGACGGTGGCCGAGCGTCGCGCGACGAAGGTCGCCGTCCTCAACGGGACGACGCAGACCGGCCTTGCACGCAACGTCGGCGACAAGATCGAGAAGGAACGCTTCACCCTCGGCAGCATCGGCACGAACCCCGACCAGCAGATCCCGGCGACGATCATCGCCTACGCCGCGGGCCACGAGGCGGCGGCACGGGCGGTCGCCAAGATCGTCGGCGTCTCCACCGCCTCCGTGCAGCCGGCTGACGCCAACACGTCGGCGTCAGCCGACGCCGACGTCGTCGTGATCGTCGGCTTGGATCAGACCGGGTAGCTCGGCCCCCGATGGCGGGCTGCAACGAGGTGCTGCTCGTGCGTCACGGGGAGACCGACGAGAACGCGGCTGCGTGCTTCCAGGGACGGGCGGACACGAAGCTCAACGATCGCGGCCGAGAGCAGTCGCGCGCGCTCGCCGAGGCGCTGCGCGACGAGGGCCTGCGCGCGCTGTACTCCAGCCCGCTGCTGCGCGCGCACGAGACCGCGCGCATCGTCGGCGCGGCGATCGGCCTCGAGCCGATCCTCGACGAGCGCCTCGTGGAGGCCGATGCCGGTGCCTGGACCGGCCGCCCGATCGCCGACATCCTCGCGCGTGAGCGGGAGGAGTACGAGCGCTGGCGCGCCGCCGATCGCTCGTTTCGCTTTCCCGGCGGCGAGTCCGTCGCCGAGCAGGCGCAGCGGATCGCCGCCGCACTGGCCGATGTCGCGGCCGGGCCGCTGCCGGCGCTCGTCGTCACCCACGGAGGAACGATCCGGGCGACCGCGCAGATCCAGCTGCCGCCGGGCGGCTCGGTCGGCAACTGTGCGCTGTATCGCCTGACGCTGCCGCGCCCGGCGCCGAGCACGCCGTCGTGACGGCGACCGCGAGGATCGCGTTCGCGCTGCTCGTCGTCGCGACGTTCGCCGCCTTCTTCGTCGCCCAGCAGCTCAAGACCAGCCCCCCCGACGTACAGGACGTGCGCGCGACGGGCTTCTTCTCCCCCAACCGCGACGGCCGCTTCGACCGCATGCGCATGAGCTTCTTCCTCAAGCGCGGCGACGACGTCACCGCCACCGTCCTCAACCGCGCCGGCGACGAGATTCGCGTGCTCGCCGAGCGGCGGCTGCCGGCGGGGGAGCGGATGCGCCTGGTCTGGGACGGGACGGACGCGCGCGGACGGCCGGTTCCCGACGGCATCTACCGCGTTCGCCTGAACCTGCGCCGCCAGGGCCGCGCCGTGCTCATCCCGCGCAACATCGAGAAGGACACGACGCCGCCGAAGGTCATCGTCACGGCCATCGGACCCGCGCGCGTGCCAGGCCCCGAACTGCTGCCGCGCACCGACGGCAAGCCGGCCCGCGTGCACTTCCAGGCGCCCGGCCGGCGCAAGGAGGTCCTCGTCCTGCGCACGGACGTCCACCCGGCCCGCACGGTCGTCGACAAGCCGGTCCAGCTCACCGACGATGCGACGAGCTGGACGTGGGACGGCCGGGCGAACGGCCGCCGCGTCGCGGCCGGGACCTACCTCGTCGTCGTCCGCTCACGTGACCGGGCCGGCAACATCGGCTCCTCGACGGCGGTGCCGCCGCGCCTGGAGTACGGGCGCCCGCTGCCGGGCCGCGGCGGCATCACGGTGCGCTACCTGCGCGCGCAGTCGCCGACGACCCCCGTCAAGGCGCGCGAGACCGCCGCCGTCGCCGTCGAATCGGCCGGCGAGCGCTTCACGTGGCAGCTGCGGCGCGTCGGCAGCGCGGGGATCCGCAACCGCGGCAGCGGCACGCGCTCGCGCGTGGTGCGCTTCGCCGCGCCCGGCGGCAAGTCGGGCCTGTACCTCTTCGAGGTCCGCACGCGCACACGCCAGACCGCTGCACCCGTCGTCGTCCAGGCGCGCCGGCCGCGCGACGTGCTCGTCGTCCTGCCCGTGACGACCTGGCAGGGGCTCAACGCCGTCGACGACGAGGGCGACGGCCGGCCCAACACGCTTGCGGCGGGCCTGCCGGTGAAGCTCGCGCGCCCGTACGTCGGCGACGGCATCCCGCCGCAGATCCGCCGCCACGAGGCGCTGCTGCTCTCCCAGCTCGACCGCAAGGGCCGCCGCTACGACCTCACCACCGACGTGGCGCTGGCGCGCGGCGAGGGACCGCAGCTCGCAGACCATCGCGGCGTGATCCTCGCCGGCGACACGCGCTGGCTCGACGCGGGCGCCGCGCGCGCGCTGCGCGGCTTCGTGCGCGGCGGCGGACGCCTGCTCGTCGACCTCCTCCAACTCCTCGATCAGCGGGGCCAGCCGCCGGGCGGACGTCGGGTCGAGTTCGAGGGTCAAAGCGGACACGGCCAGGCGCCGGAGCCGGGCATGCCGATCCTGAGGGGCCGCCGGCCCGACCACGGCGAAGTCGTCGACCCTGCCCGTGCCCTCGGCCCCGGCGGCCAGGAGCAGGTCGGCCAAGCCGTCGGCCTCAGGCGATCGGACCCGTACCGCCCTGGCCGCACCGGCGGTGAGGGCCTCGACCGAGGTATGGGCGACTAGGCGCCCGTCCTGGACGACCACCACCTTGTCGGCCATCTGGGCCACCTCGGCGAGCAGATGGCTGGACAGGAAGACGGCGCCGCCGTCGGCCACGAAGGAGCGCAGGAGCTCGCGCAGCCAGCGGATCCCCGCTGGGTCCAGGCCGTTGGCGGGCTCGTCGAGGATGAGCAGCTCCGGCTCGGCGAGCAGCGCTGCCGCCAGGCCCAGTCGCTGGCGCAGCCGAGGGAGAACTCCCCCACCTTGCGGTCGCCCGCCTGGCCCAGGCCCAGGCCGAGGAACGCCGGGGCGAGGAGGAGATCGCCGGCCTCGAGGACCTGGTGCGCGAGGTGGCCATCGAGGAGTACATGCGGCCCGTGGCCGGCGGCCCCACGGTGGTGCTGACGTCGGACTCGATCGCCGATGCCTCCCGACGCAGCGCCCTTCTCGACTTCCAGGCCCAGCGCGACGCCCAGGTGCTCGACGAGCTGCGCTCCGCCCGGGAGGATCTGGCCCGCAGCCGCCAGCAGGCCGAGCAGGCGGCGGTACAAGCGGAAGAGGAGCGAGCCGAGGTGACCGGGCGGGTGGAGAAGCTGGAACGGGCACGCGACCAGCAGGCCGACTTCGTGGCTAACGTCGAGCAACGGCTCGACGCCACCCTGGCCGAGGCCGCGTCACTGGCCAGCCTCGACGCCAACCTGGCCGCGCAGATCGCCGCCGACGAGGCCCGCATCGCCGCCCGGCTCCGGGCCAGCCAGCCCGCCCCCAAGCCGG
>JAHWJM010000297.1 GCA_019348435.1 Actinomycetota bacterium | reverse complement strand
TCGATGTTGCTCGTCTCGCGTTCAGCCATGGTTCCACCTGGCGCTTGGGCGAGGTCGTGGAACTCTCTCGCCAGTCGATGGACGTCACGGGAACCCGGTGGCGGCCGGCGGCATTCCATGTCCGTCGTGGGCGGCGGGATCCACGGGCGCGTCAAGCCGGTTTCCCGCGGGTGAGTGGTACGCCAGCCGCGGCGACGTCGGGGCTGGCCATAGTCGTGACACCTGGCTCCGGTTCCAGAGGGAGGGGAAGGTGATTGCTGGCAATGGGCGTTCCCGAACACCTGCGCCGACCTTCCCGAGTACTGTCCCGGCTCAATAGGTGCGGTGCGCAGATGGTGCGCCGAAGAAGGGGCGACGTTGATGGGGGCACATCGAAAGCGCCGGCGCTGGACCTGGCTGGTAGCACCGTTGGTGGTGTTGGCCGTTCTCGGACCACCGTCCACGTTGGCGGCCAGCGAGGTGGCGCAGCCGGTGAGGATCACCGACACCCCGGCGCCGTCACGCACCTACGAAGGGCCGACGGCGGCGGTCGACCCTCGAGACTCCGATCACGTCTACGTCGCCGCCGCCGACCTCCAGACCGCCGCCTGTCACGTGTACCGCTCGACCGACGGCGGCGACACCTGGGCCGAGATCAGCCGCCAGCCCGGCCTGCCCGCGGGCGTCCTCGGCAAGATCGGCGTCTCGACGGACGCGCTGCGCAGGGACCTCGAGTACGCCCTCGGCGACATGCCGACGCTCGGCGCCGAAGCCGAGCCGACGATGGCCCCCGAGGTGCTCCAGACACTGCGCGCCGCCGAGCGCGAGATGCGCGACCTCAAGGACGACTACCTCTCCGTCGAGCACGTGCTGCTCGCTCTGGCGCGCGACGAGGGCGCCGCCGGCCGCGCCCTGAAGGGCGCCGGCGCGACGCGCGAGCTTCTGCTCCAGGCGCTCGCCGAGGTGCGCGGCTCGCATCGCGTCACCGACCAGTCGCCGGAGGAGAAGGTCCAGGCGCTCGAGCGCTACGGCCGTGACCTCACGGCCGAGGCCGACGCCGGCAAGCTCGACCCGGTCATCGGCCGCGACGACGAGATCCGCCGCGTCATCCAGGTCCTCAGCCGCCGCACGAAGAACAACCCCGTCCTCATCGGCGAGCCCGGCGTCGGCAAGACCGCCATCGTCGAGGGCCTCGCCCAGCGGATCGTCGCCGGCGACATCCCTGAATCGCTCAGGGACCGCCGCGTCATCGCGCTGGACATCGGCGCGCTGCTGGCCGGCTCGAAGTACCGCGGCGAGTTCGAGGAGCGCCTGAAGGCCGTCCTCAAGGAGGTCCAGGACGCCGGCGGGCAGGTCGTCCTGTTCCTCGACGAGCTGCACACGATCGTCGGCGCGGGCGCCGCGGAGGGCGCCGTCGACGCCGCCAACCTGCTCAAGCCGATGCTCGCGCGCGGCGAGCTGCGCGCGGTCGGCGCGACGACGCTCGACGAGTACCGCAAGCACATCGAGAAGGACGCCGCGCTCGAGCGCCGCTTCCAGCCCGTCTACGTCGGCGAGCCGTCCGTCGAGGACACGATCGCGATCCTGCGCGGGCTGAAGGAGCGCTACGAGGTGCACCACGGCGTGCGCATCCAGGACTCCGCGACGATCGCCGCCGCGACCCTCAGCCATCGCTACATCGCCGACCGCTTCCTGCCCGACAAGGCGATCGACCTCATCGACGAGGCCGCCTCGCGGCTGCGCATCGAGATCGACTCGATGCCCGAGGAGATCGACGAGCTCAAGCGCCGCGCGATGCAGCTCGAGATCGAGCTCGAGTCGCTGCGCAAGGAGAAGGACGACGCCTCCAAGAGCCGCAAGGAGACGCTCGAGCGCGAGCTCGCCGAGCTGCAGGAGCAGAGCGCCGCGCTGACCGCGCAGTGGCAGGCCGAGAAGGCGAAGATCACCGCGATCCAGGAGCTCAAGGAGCGCCTCGACGTCGCGCACCGTGACGCCGAGCGCGCCGAGCGCGAGGCCGACCTGCAGCGCGCCGCCGAGCTGCGCTACGGCACGATCCCAGAGCTCGAGCGCGAGCTCGCGGAGGCCGAGGCGCGCTCGGATGCCAACGAAGGCTTCCTCAAGGAGGAGGTCACCGCCGAGGATGTCGCGGAGATCGTCGCGCGCTGGACCGGGATCCCCGTCAGCCGGATGCTCGAGGGCGAGGTCTCCAAGCTCGTCCACATGGAGGAGCGCCTGCACCAGCGCGTCATCGGGCAGGACGAGGCGGTGTCGGCCGTCGCGAGCGCGCTGCGTCGCGCGCGCGCCGGGCTGTCGGATCCCGACCGCCCGATCGGCACCTTCCTGTTCCTGGGCCCGACCGGCGTCGGCAAGACCGAGCTGGCGCGCGCGCTGGCGGAGTTCATGTTCGACACGCAGGAGGCGATGGTCCGCATCGACATGTCGGAGTACATGGAGAAGCACTCCGTCGCCCGGCTCGTCGGCGCACCGCCCGGCTACGTCGGCTACGAGGAGGGCGGCCAGCTGACGGAGGCGGTCCGCCGCCGGCCGTACTCGGTCGTGCTGCTCGACGAGGTCGAGAAGGCGCACTCCGACGTGTTCAACGCGCTGCTGCAGGTCATGGACGACGGCCGGCTGACCGACGGCAAGGGCCGCACGGTGAGCTTCAAGAACGTCGTGCTGATCATGACCTCGAACATCCCGGGCGGGCGCGAGGGCGCTGAGCTGCACTTCCGCCCCGAGTTCATCAACCGCCTCGACGACATCGTGGAGTTCGACTCGCTGACGCGCTCGCAGATCAGCGAGATCGTCACGCTGCAGACGCAGCGCGTCGCCGACCGTCTCGCCGAGCGCGGCATCGAGATCGTGCTGAGCGACGAGGCGCGCGAGCTGCTCGGCGACCTCGGCTACGACCCGGTCTACGGCGCCCGGCCGCTGAAGCGCGTCATCCAGAAGCGGCTCGTCGACAAGCTCGCGCTCGCGCTGCTGGAGGGCGTGTTCGACGAGGGCGACGTCGTCGCGGTGGACGCGGCGGACGGCGACCTCGTGCTGACGAAGGTGGTCGCCGCGCCGCAGGACATCGCGGCGTAGGCACCGACCTCCGCAAGCCGCGCCTGGGGGTGTGGCGAATCGTTCGCGCATAGCGCGACGCGTTCGCCACGCCCCCTCGTCGTTACTTCGGACCCTCGAGGTCCCACGCCGGCTCCTGGCCCGGCGCCGGCTCGTACACGCAGAACGTGCCGGTCTTGATCGCGGCGCCGAGTTGGCGGCCGAGCACCGCGTCGTGCTCGGCGATCCGCTTGAGCGCCGTGCGAATCGCGCGCGTCACGTTGACGCGGGCGCGCTCGGCGTCCGAGCCGGAGAGGAAGCCGCGGCGGCCGCGCGCGTGCTCCCCCACCACCGGCACCCACCCGGCTTCGGTCACTCGGGCGACGGCGCGATCCACGGCGCCCTCCGCCAGCGGGCCGGCCGGCGCGACGAGCGCGACGCGCGCTCCCTCCGTGATGGCGTTCGGTCGCTTCACCGGGGTTCGCTCATAGGGTCGAATGCGGTCAACATCAGAAGCAGGGCGGCGGTGACGATCACCGCGCCCGAGAGATAGGGGGCCGAGATGCCCAGGCGCGAGAAGGCGACGCCTCCCCACGCAGGGCCGAGCACCCGGCCGAGGGCCGACAGCGACTGCGACACGCCCAGCAGCCGGCCCTGCTCCCCCGACCCCGCGCCACGCGAGATCAGCGCCATGAGGGCCGGAACCGCCGTGCCCTGGCCGAAGCCGAGGATCGCGAGCGGCACGGCGAGCATGACGACGGACGTCGCGGCCGGCAGCGACGCGAGGCCGATCGCCAGCGCGGCCATCCCGACGATCGCGAGCCGGCGCTCGCCGAGCCGCCGCGCCAGCGGCCCCACCATGCCACCCTGCACGGCGGTCACGACCACGCCGATGTACGCGA
>JAHWJM010000296.1 GCA_019348435.1 Actinomycetota bacterium | reverse complement strand
AGCTTCGACGTGCGCGCGGGCAAGCGGTTGGCGGACCGCAGCCGCTGCGACGGTTTCGAGGGCGCCCCGGAGAGCGGCGTCCAGGACGTCGCGTTCCTGCCGCGAGGCGGGATGGCGTACGCCTGCGGTCAGCTGTGGCTGCAGAGCCCGGCCAAGGGCGCAGTCCAGCTCGAGCCGCCCGGCACGAACGTGACCCACCTCGCCGTGTCGAAGAACAGCACCGAATCTCCACTGCTGTACTGGACCGTCGTCAACGGCGGTACGTCGACGGCCAAGACGCTGTCGCTTCTCAGATGACACTGAGGCGCCGGCGGCGAGCGCCCGGGCCGATCCGGACTCAGGGTTTTCCCTGGGATCTGTTGACCGCAGCGCTTCTGGGCGCAGATGGTCGTCCTGAACGTGTGACCGTCGACATGGGTGGAGTGATTTTCGGATGGGGCGTCGCGGGGCCTGCTGGAGCAGAGATGGAGATCGTCACGCAAGCGTGCGCTGGGCGCATCGGCGGCCGCACAGCAGGCGCGCCGCGCGTGGCGCGCTCGCCGCGCTCGTGGCGCTGTGGGCGGGGGTCGCGTTTGCCGTCGGGCTCGCGAGCGCGGCCCAGACGACGATCGGCTTCGACGACCTCGCCGACGCGACGGTCGTCACCGACCAGTACGCCGATCGCGGGGTCGTCTTCGGCACGCGAGGCGCGCGCGACCGTGTCGAGGTCCGCAGCGACGACAGCTCGGCGCGCAGCGCGCCGAACGTCGCCTCGTTCGGCAACTGCGCCGTCGTCATGGACGTGGTCCGCTGCACGAACCGCGCGACCGGGCATCTGTCGACCCCCGCAACGGCCGTCAGCCTTTACGTCGGCTCGATCGATCCCGAGCCCGGCGGTGATTCCCGAGACGTGGTGCTGGAGGGCTTCGCCGCCGACGGCAGCTCGATCGCCAGGGACGTCGTAAGGGTCCAGCCCGCAGCGCCGTTCACCCACCCCCTGACGGTCGCGGCTGCGGCGGGCTCGACGATCGTGAGGTTCGAGATCCACCTGGCGACGCTCGAGACGACGAACGCGCGCCTGGGCTTCGACGATCTCACGATCACGACCGCCGACGTCAGCACAGCGCCGACGACCACGACGCCGCCGGCGACGACTCCGCCGGCGACGACGACGCCGGCCACGACCCCCCGGCCGCCGGCATCGGCCCTGCGGATCGGCGGGCCACAGCGCCTCGCGCTCAACGCGCCCGCCCGGTTCGTGGCGCTCGAGGCGCCGACGACCGCGCGCGTGCACGAGTGGGACCTGGACGGCGACGGCTCGTACGAGCGCAACACCGCAGCGCATCCGGCGGTCGACCACGGCTTCACGCGGGCAGGGCGCGTCGTCGTAGGCCTGCGCACGACGCACGATGACGGCCGCCAGCTCGCCGCCACGCTCGCGGTCGACGTCGACCGGCCACCGGTCGTCGGGCTCGCGTTCTCTCCGGCCTACCCGAAGGCGGGCGACTCGGTCTCGTTCAACGTGCAGCAGCGGACCGAGAGCGGCCGGCGCTTCTCGCTGTTCGCGTGGAACTTCTTCGGGCTGAAGCCGAGGGACGAGGACATCAGGGTCCGCCCGACCGCAGGCTCCGGGCCGCGGCGCGCAGCCCGCGCGGGTGCGGACGCGCCGACGGTCAAGCTCGACGGCGCCCAGCCGACGACCCGGCCGAACCTCACGCGTCGGCTCACGAAGAAGGGTCCGCAGAAGATCGAGGTGGCCGCGATCACGACCGATGGCGATCGCACGCGGCTACACACGAGCATCGGGATGAGCGGCACTGCGAACGCCAAGGTCCCGCCGGTCGTCGACTGCGACAAGGACACGACGTACTCCGGGCCGTGCGCCGGGATCGCCGTCAGCGAGCCGGCGGCGGTCGGCATCAAGACCTTCTTCACAGCGGCGCTTTCCGAAGTCGAAGCATGCCTGCCGTCCAACTTCAAGGTGACCAGTGCACCCGACCGCGCACTGAAGCACGTCAAGGCAAAGGTGGACCTGCCGTATCCGAGCCCGCAGGCGTTCGGCGCCGGCGGCGTCCAGCAGGGCATCGCCGCCACCCGCGCTCGCTCCGCCTCGCATCGTGGATCGCCGCGCGTGGGCTCTCAGCGCGCGCGTGCTGCGCAGATCCAGTACGAGTGCGTCGTCGGGCGCTCGAGCGTCCTGCAATGGGACCTCGGCGGCGGCACGAAGATCCCCGCGACCGTCGGCGGCGCCGCCGACTCGGCCCCGGGCACCGTCAGCAAGACGTACGCCACCGCGGGGAAGGTCACCGTGTCGCTCCTGGCGCGCATCGCCTACCTCGAGCCCTGCGCGCCGATCTGCGCGGGCAAGGGCAGCGCGAACATCGCCGAGAAGTTCGTGCAGGTCAAGCACTTCGTCGCCCGCAAGACGATCGTCATCGACGTGATCACGCCGGTCTGTGGGGTGCAGAAGCTCAACTCGATCCCGATCAGCACGTTCGTCGCCGGCGGCGGCACCGATGCCCGCGGGGCGGCGGGCTGCTTCATCCCGACGACGAGCCTCGACAACAAGCAGCAGTTGCTCAAGCCGTTCCCCGGCTACGGCGTCGACCTGAACACGGTTCAGGTCGCGAGCGGCGGCGAGATCCTGATCGACCCGAAGAGCGGCCAGATCTTCGTCCCGCCCGAGTCCAACTGGCCGCTCACCGTCACGCCGCCGATCGCGCTCTCGCCGTACGGCGGGCAGCTGACCATGTCCGGCGGGCGCGTGCTCAATGTGCCCCCGCCGACGATCGACCCGGGCTTGAAGCGGCGGGTGACGAAGCTCGTGCTGCCGTCGTCGCAACTGCTGGGACAACTCGGTGGCCTGCAGGTGCGCGAGTACGACCTCTTGCTCTCGCCTGACTCGGCTGCGTACCACCGGCTGTACCTCGGCGTCCCGAAGCCGCTCGGTGGCGGCGATCCGCCGATCGTCCTCGGCGGCTCCCAGCAGACGGTGGGCGCCGCATCGACGGCCGCCGAGGACCTCGACACCGACTTCGAGCTGAACCTCGCGGACAAGGACCTCGGCTTCCTGCACCTCAAGACGTTCATGCTCAAGCACCGCAGGACCGGCGGCTGGCTTGGCGGCGGCCGCCTGCAGATCCCCTCGCTGAACGATCTCGAGGTGATCGCGGACTACAAGCGTCCGCAGCCCAGCGACAAGTGCCTGATCCCCGGACAGAAACCCCCGAACGACGTCCCCGGTCCGTCGGGCATCTCGCTCACCGCCAGCGGCGGGTTCGAGTTCGGTGGGTTCGCGCTGAAGCCCGGCCCGGGGACGTTCGTGATCGGACCGGTCGAGGTCACCTGCATCGGCGTCAGGGGTCAGGCCGACCCGCTGGTCCTCCAGGGCCTGGCGACCCTCGAGGTGCCGGCCGGGGCGCCGACGATCTACGTCGACGGCTGCCTCGGCCTCGCCTCGCTGGACGAGGACGAGGACGCGTCCGTCTGCGGCTCGTCGATCGAGAAGAAGCACCCGAAGCTCGTCTGGTTCCGCGCCAGCGCCGCGATCGACCTGTTGCGAAAGCTGCCGCTCGCCGACGCGTACTTCGACCTGCGCAGGGGCGGCGGAACGACGCGCATCGGGTTTGGGGCGAACGCGAACGTCGACGTGTTCGATCTCGGGGTGGTCAGGCTCAAGGGAGGCATCGCCGGGCAGATCGTGGTCCAGCCGAAGTTCGCGTTCGAGGTGTTCGGCCAGGTCGGCATCTGCGGCTCGATCGTCGACTTCGTCAACGCCGCGCTCGAGGCGGGCACGCTCGGCTTCGCCAATCCGCCCGCTTGCTACACCGGCCAGGCGATCATCTCGAGCAAGGGCGGCGCGGCGTGCATCAAGGACTTCGTCGGCGGCTACATCTACTGGAAGCCCGAGATCAAGATCGTCACGGGCTGCGACCTCGAGCAGGACGACAGCCTGCGCATCTC
>JAHWJM010000295.1 GCA_019348435.1 Actinomycetota bacterium | reverse complement strand
GTTCGAACGACAGCACGGAATCGAGTCCTACCTCGAGGCGATTCGTCTTCATCGGCTGCTGATCCTCGTCATCGTGCTCGTGACCGTCGCCGGCACCGCGGTCGCGGTCGCGCTCGCGGTCGCGGTCGCGGTCGCGGTCGCCGTCGCGGTCGCGGTCGCGGTCCGGCGACGGCACGTGCTTGGTCCCGATCAGGATCACCCCCGTCGGGCGCGCGCTCGTGTGCTCGAGCAGCTCGCGCGTCCGCTCGAGGCTGGAGCGACTGGTGTGGCCGAGCCGCACCACGAGCAGCAGGTCGTCGACGTCGATCGCGTAGCTGAGCGAGTCGCCGTCCTCGTCGAGGGCCGGGGCGTCGATGATCACGAGGTCGGCCGACCGTTCGAGGAGGGCGTCCAGCAGCGGTGACAGGCGCTGCTGCAGCCGCGGCAGAAGCGCAGCGTCGGCGCTGTCGGCGGGGCTCGCAGCGAGCGCCCGGGCGGACGGCGCGAGGGGCGACGTCGCCAGCAGCGACGCGGGATCGCTGTCGTCCGCGATCGCCGCGGCCAGTCGTCGCGCGCCGCGCGGGATCCCGAGAAGGTCGGCCGCGGCGGCCCGGCGCAGGTCGAGGTCCAGCAGGACGACGCGGATGCCGGTCGCGGCAGCGGCGAGCGCGAGGTGGACGGCGGCCGTCGTCTTTCCGTCTCCGGCAGACGGGCTCGTGACGATGACGGCGCGCGGCCCGCCGGCTGTCGCGACGATCTGGGCGAGGACCAGGCGGTACGCCTGCCTGACCGCAGCCGGAGCGTCCAACGGGTCGTGCTTGGCCCTGGCGTCGACGGGCACGCGGCTGAGCACGGGCAGCGGGTAGCTGTTGCGCAACTCGTGCTCGGAGCGCACGCTCCGCGCCAGCGCCTCTCGCAGCAGCGCGACGGTGCTGCCGATTCCCAGCCCGCCGACGAGCGCCACGAGGATCAGCAGCCACGCAGGGGGACCGGAGGGCGCGTGCGGAATCGCGGCAGGAGTCGCGAGCTGCAGCGTCGGATCGTCACCGGAGCGCAGGCTCTCGAGCTGGTTGATGCGCCCCGCGATGTCGGCGGCGGCAGGATCGCCCGGCGGGAGCGAGCGCTGGCGTGCGACGAGCCGCTCGATCAGCGTCGCTACGCGTTCGCGGAGCGCCTGTGCGCGCACGAACAGCGCTGCGCGGGCGTACGCGTCGGCGACCCGCGCGGCGACGTCCGGCTCCCGCGCCTTCGCCGTCACCGCCAGCAGGTTGCTCTGGCCCTCGCCCTCGACGCTGACGGCGTCCTCGACGCGCTGGGTCGTCCACTCGCGGCCGAGGCGGGCAGCCGCCAGCTGCGCTGCCTGGCGGCTCTCGATGAGGGCGGCGGCCGTCTGGACCGTGCGCGTCGGGTCGCCGGCGTCGCGCACGATCTGCAGGCCGAGGAACGTCTCGTCGTCGATCGGCAGTGGCGACACGAGGATCTTCGCGTTCGCGGTGTATGTCGCGGGGCGCAGCGCGACCACGGCCGCGGTGCCGGCGACGGTCACGAGCACGATGACGAGGATCAGCAGCCGATGAAGACGAATCGCCTCGAGGTAAGACTCGATTCCGTGCTGTCGTTCGAACTGCAATTTGCGCTCCTTAGATGATCGACGCGCGCGCTGCGGCGCGCGTGCTGGCGGTCGCTTCCCTGCTCTCGCGAGCCGTAATCTTGTCACGGCGCCTGTGCGGGGTCAGCGACACGCGCTGGACCCGGTGTCCTCGAAGCTCTCGCCGGGCGCGGGCACGAAGCGCCAGTCGTAGCGGCCCGGGCGCAGCGTGAGCTTCAGCACGCCGAAGCTGTCGCTGCTGCGCGCTTCGCTCTGCGCCCGGATGCTCCCGAACTCGTAGAGGCTGCGCCCGCCCGTTCCGACGACGAACTGCCTGATCCCGCGGGGGTCGGCGTCGCCGTCGGGGCTCTGCGGCGCGAAGCGCTCGTAGCTGTGCTCGTGACCGCTCAGCACGACCTCGGCGCCGAAGTCGTACAGCGCCTGCCAGAACGCCTTCAGCCTGCTGTTGCTGCCGTGCACGTCACCGGAGCTGAAGCGCGGATCGTGCCAGTACGCGAGCGTGCACTTCGTGGCGTTGGCGGCGAGGTCGGCCCGCAGCCAGCGCTCCTGGGGCGAGCCCTCGCCGCAGCCGCCGATCTTCTGGCAGACCGAGTTCAGCGCGACGACGTGCCAGGTGCCGAGGTCGTAGCTGTAGTAGCCCTTCTCCGGATCGCCGGCGGGGCTGCCGAAGTAGCCGTAGTAGGGCTCGGCGTCGCTGTTGAGCTCGGCGTAGTCGTGCGAGCCGGGAACCGGCCGGCTGCGCGGCCGGTGGCGCCCCCACGTCGGGTCATAGCAGTGCGCGAAGTCGCTCTCGGTCGCGTACTCGTAGGCCAGGTCGCCGAGCGGAGCGACCGTGCCGGGAAGCCCGTCGAGCAGTCGAGCAGTCGCCTCGTCGCCGGTCGTGTCGCAGCCGGCGATGTCGCCCGCGGCCAGCAGCACGGGGTCGGCCTCCGCGTCGACGCGGAAGGTCCGCTCGGTGCTGCTCGTGGTCGTGCCGGTCGCGCGAGCCTGCTCGGCCTTCGCCGTGTACCTGCCGCTCGCCAGGGCGCTGGGCGCGGCGATCGAGAACGTGCCGCCCAGGCGCACCGGCGCGGTGAGCGTCTGCAGCGGCTGCCCGGACGTCGCATCGCCCCTGTGAACGGTGATCGTGACGCTGGTCGCGTCACCCGGGTTCGTGCCGGCGCTGCCCGCGTAGATCGGTGTGGCGTGCATCGTCGAGCCGCTCGCCGGGGCGTCGAGCCGAACGCGCGGCTGCGTCGTGGCGACAGCCCGCGCGCGCTCGTGGTGCGCGCGGACCCGACGCGCCGGCAGCGCATGCGTGTAGACGGCGACCTCGTCGAGTCCCCCCTCGAACCAGTGCGAGGAACCGTTCGTGGAGCCGAGGTGGATGTCCTCGCCGCTGACCTCGGCGGGAGCGGCGAGCGCGCGCGTCGCGCGCACACGCCCGTTGACGTAGATCGTCATCGTGGTGGCGTCGAACGTCGCGACGACGTGGCTCCAGGCGCGCGGAGCGATCACCCCGTCCGCCGTCGAGAGCTCGCGCAGGCCGTTCTTCGACAGTCCAAACACGATCGCGCCCGTCGCGGTGAGCCGGATCAGGTACTGGTCCTCCTTGCCGATGACGGTCGCGCTGTCCGACGGCAGCCGGACGGGGTGCAGCCAGCCCTCGAGCGACATCGCCTCGCCGGAGCTCTGCTCGGGCGAATGCGGGATCCGGACGGTGTCGTTCTCGCCGTCGAAGGCGGCGGCGGTGTCGAAGTCGCCGTCCGCGGCGCGCGCTCGGCGAAGCACGACCCCGCCGATGTACCTTCCCGCCTGCGTCCCGGTCTCGTCGGCCGCGCGCCTGCCGTCCGTCTCGCCCAGGCGCCAGTAGCCGGCGGGCTCGTCGCTCATGACCCTCTCGCGATAGCCGTCGGGCCTGGCGCCGGAATCCTCGACGACGTCCAGCAGGATCGCGGCGATCCCGACCGCGAGCGCCAGCACGAGCAGCAGCGCCGGGACACGGGCGCTCATGACAGCTGCCGAACCAGAGGCGATGGACGACCGCAGCTTCGCGCCCGCCCGCCCGGAACGTCTTCGCTGGACAGGATGAGACGGAGATCGAGAGATGACATGCGACGCCGGAAGCCGGAGCAGCGGATCATGGCTCATCGACGACGGTGCGATGACCACGACCCGATCGCGCGTTGCGAGATCGGATCCCTCGCTCGCCGCGCCGTCACGGCGATACTTCAGCCGCAGCCCCGGGTTTGCGCACGTGATGAAGCTTCGAGTCGCGACGATCGCGACCGCGGTGGTGCTCGTGCTCGCGCTGACCGGCGTCGCCGAGACCGTGCAGGCGGCGGCCAAGGCACCGCGCCTCACAGGGCTGCGCTGCGTGCCGACGA
>JAHWJM010000294.1 GCA_019348435.1 Actinomycetota bacterium | reverse complement strand
CAGCACTCGCAAGACCGGCGGTTAGCCTGCGTACGTCAAATCAACCATGCTCGGCAGCGTCCCGCCATCCCGGTGTAACTCGATCCCCGATGACACAGATCTCGGGCATTCACTGCGGCTGGCGCCGGCCGCAACCCGAGGACGGCGAGGCTGAGCGCGTGAGCCGAGTTGCTGTCGTCCATGACTATCTCAACCAGTGTGGCGGCGCCGAGCGTGTCGCTCTTGAACTCGCGGCGACGTGGCCGGAAGCGCCGATCTACACCTCTCTATATCGACAAGACCAGACGTTTCCGGCTTTCGCGAAGCGAGACGTGCGGACCTCCTATCTTGACCGACTTCCAATCAAACACGGCTTCCGAAACCTATTTCCGCTCTACCCCTCGGCGTTTCGCGCCCTCGGCACGCTGGATCACGACCTGGTTGTGAGCAGCTCGAGCGGTTGGGCGCACGGTATCCGCACGAGTCAGCGCACGATGCATGTCGTCTACTGCCACACGCCGGCCCGCTGGCTCTACGGGTATGACTACCTGGGCTCCCGCTCTGCGAAGCAGTGGCTGGCGCGGCCGCTGCTCGGAGCGATGCGACGCTGGGACAGGGGCGCCGCGCGGCGCGCCGATCTGTACATCGCCAACTCGCGCAACGTGCACGACCGGATCCGCGCCGTCTACGGGATTGAGGCGGACGTCGTGCACCCGCCCGTCGACGTCGACCGGTTCACTCCGCGCCCGCGCGGCGAGCGGCTGCTCGTCGTGTCGCGGTTGCTGCCGTACAAGCGAGTCGATCTCGCGATCGAGGCCGCCGACCGCATCGGCCTTCCGCTCGATGTGATCGGGTCGGGCCCGCTGTACCCGCAGTTGCGGGCGCTGGCGGGCCCGAACGTCCGGTTTGACCGGCGTCTTGACGATGCAGCAATCACCGCTCTGATGGAGAGCTGCCGCGCGCTGCTGCTGCCTGGCTCAGAGGACTTCGGGATCACGCCTGTGGAAGCGCTCGCCGCGGGCAAGCCGGTGGTCGCCTTCGGGTCTGGCGGCGCACTGGAGTCGCTCCAGGAGGGTGTCAGCGCCTCGTTCTTCTATGAGCCGACAGCGGACGCGCTGCTGGGCGCGCTGCGCCGCGTCGAGCAGATCGAGACGGAGCCGAGCACGCTCGCGCAGTCCGCCCGCCGGTTCTCGAACGATGCCTTCCGCGCCGGCATCCAAGCCGCGGTCGAGCGGGCGCGCCAGCCGGAGGCGCGGTGGCCGGCCGCTGCCGCGCGCGTGGTCGAGCACGGGCCGCGAGGCTGATGGCCGCCGATCGCACAACCGGTGATCGACGAGCGTGGCGGAGGCAAGGCGAAGCGCGCGGCCACCGCACAGAAGGGGTCTCGCCGGCTGCGCGGGGTCGCCCCGACCCAGCCCCTGACCGTGAGCAGCCCACCGCCGGCGGTGGGCGCGAGTTGCGCGGCTTGGGCGCTCGCCCCGGCCCGCCGATCACGGAGGTGGCAAGCCCACCGGCCGTGCGCTCGCGCGATGCGTTCTATCGGCGGATTCTTGCGGCAGCCGACATCGCGGCCGTGCTCTGCGCAGTTGCGCTTACGTTTGTCGTCGGGGGCGGCGCCGCGCATCTCGCCGCCGCGCTTCTGACGGTGCCGCTCGTGCTCGTTGCGGCGAAGCTCTCCGGCCTCTACGATCGCGACGAGCTGCTGCTTCGCAAGTCGAGCACGCTCGATGAGCTGCCGACGATCCTGAACGTCGTGACGCTCGTTGCCCTGCTGGCTGCGATCGCCGATGAGAGCGGCTTACAGCTCGGGCTCGGCGGCAGGGAGCTGCTCGTTCTCTGGCTCGGCCAGCTGCTGTTGCTGCTGCTGTTCAGGAGCGCGGCGCGGTCATTCGCGATGCGGCGCACAGCCGTCGAACGTTGCGTCGTCGTCGGCGACGCGGACGCCTGGGCGCGTGTTCGCAAAACCTTGGCGGAGAGCCCGTACACGAACAGCCTTGTGTTCGGCTACCTACCGATCCACCGCATTCGTGATGACGACCCGGAGCCGCTCGGAGCGCTTGCGGATCTCGACTCGGTGGTCGTGCGGCACGAGGTCCACCGGATCATCGTCTCGCCACCTGCCAGCGGCGCGGACACCTCGCTCGAGGTCGTCAGGAGCGCCAAGGCGCTCGGCATCAAGGTCACCTTGTTGCCGCGGATTCTCGAGGTCGTGGGATCGTCGGTCGCCTTCGACGACGTCGACGGGATCACCCTGCTCGGCGTGCGCCGCTTCGGCCTCGCACGCTCGTCGTCCGCCGTCAAGCGCGCACAGGACGTCGTCGGCGCGATCGTCGGCCTGCTGGTCACTGCGCCCCTCCTGGCGCTGATTGCGGCAGCGATCAAGCTCGACTCGCCCGGCACGGTGTTGTTCCGCCAGAACCGCGTCGGCCGCCACGACGAGATCCTCGAGATCCTCAAGTTCCGCACGATGGTCACGGACGCAGAAGAGCGCAAGGCGCAGCTCGCGGCGCTCAACGAGGCCGAAGGACTCTTCAAGATCACCGACGACCCGCGCGTCACGCGCGTCGGCCGCTTCCTGCGGCGCACCTCGCTCGACGAGCTGCCGCAGCTCGTCAACGTCCTGCGCGGCGACATGAGCCTCGTCGGGCCGCGCCCGCTCGTGCTCGCCGAGGACGTCCACGTCGAGGGCTGGCATCGTCGCCGCCTGCACATCAAGCCGGGCATGACCGGCCCCTGGCAGATCCTCGGATCGGGGCGCATACCGCTCTACGAGATGGTCAAGATCGACTACCTGTACGTCGCGAACTGGTCGCTCTGGGGCGACATCAAGATCCTGCTGCGCACCGCCCTTTACATCCTCGCGCGGCGTAACGCCTAGCCCGCGATCGCGCATCGTGACGACGCTCGTCCGAATCCCCTTCAGCGTCGCGCCCGCTGCGCTCGTGCTCGCGGGCACGGCCACGCTCGCACTTCTGAGCGTGCCACCGCAACAGGGCGCGGCCGCGGCGGCCGTCGCGACCGTGCTCGTCGCGGCGGCCGTCTGGGCACTGGTCGACCTGCAGCGCTTCGTGCTGATCGCCGTCCTGGGGGCGATGGTGCTGCCCACGGCCCTCGTTCAGCCGGCCGGTGCCCAGGTCGCGGCGGCCGACGTGCTGCTCGTGCTGGCGCTCGGCGCCTGGTTGGTTCGCTGTGCGGCTCAGGCCGCGCCGGCGCCGTGGACGCGGGGCAACCGGATGTTCGGCCCGTCGGTGCTGTTCCTTGCCGTGACGGCGGCGTCGTTGGCGTGGTCGGTCGCTCCCGGCGACACCGTCAAGGCGATCGTCCAGATCGCGCAGATCGTGATCGTGATCCCGCTCGTCTTCGCGACGCTGCCGCGCTCGATCGGCGCTGTGCGCCAGGGGCTGCTGGTCTTCGTCGGCGTGACGAGCGTGCTGGCGCTCGTGACGATCGCGTACTTCGCCCCGCGACTGGCGGCCGGCGATCTCACCGCACAATATCTCCCGGGGCTCCACAAGAACGCGATCGGCAGCTTTCTCGGCGCCGGCTTGGTGCTCGCCTACGCGTTCTGGCTGCGCGAGCGGCGGCCGGGCGTGCGGCGAGCGCTCGGCGTCACCGCGCTCGTGGAGCTCGCGGGGATGTTTGCAGCGGCCTCCCGGGGCGCCCTGGCAGGTGCCTTTCTCGGGATCGTCGCGGTCAGCCTGCTGCTGCGTCGGCGGCGGCTGCTGAGCGTTGGCGTCGCCGCGGTCGCCGCGGCTGCCTTCGTCGTCGCGATCGACACCGGCCCAACGCCCGAGCAGCTCGCCGCCGGCGGCTACGAGACCGCCATCGTGCGCGGGTATTCGTTCGACAACGCAGTCGCGAAGATCGCCGCGAGGCCGCTGCTGGGCACTGGCGCGGGCACGTACTTCGACCAGATCCCCGAGCTCGGCATCGGCCTCGCAGACCCCAACAACATGTTCCTGCTGACCGCGGCGGAGCTCGGGATC
>JAHWJM010000293.1 GCA_019348435.1 Actinomycetota bacterium | reverse complement strand
GGCCCTGCACCGATCACCGTGATGTCGCGGATCTCGCCCGGTGACTCGTGCATGGCTAGGCCACGACCTTCGCCGCGAGCGTCTCGCCGTCGAGCGCCGACAGCGCCCGCTCGACCGACGCGCTGATGCACGTGAAGGTCGGCGTGTCGCGCAGCGTGAAGGACGAGGACTCGGTCGTGCGCAGGCGCTGGACGAGATCGAGGAACGAGGCGGGATCGTCGGTCTCGAAGGCGACGACGAACTCCTGGTCGTCGAGGCCGAAGGAGTACGACGTGTTCAGATCGATGTCCGGATACTCGCGGCCGAGGGAGATGTGCTCCTGCATGATCCGGTAGCGCTCCTCGGGAGCGAGCGCGTACCAGGCGCGCGTCTTGACGAACGGATAGACGAAGAGGTACTTCGCATGCGCGGGGCGAACTTCGAGGCGTGACTCGGACGAGTACTCCGACGCCTTCGTCATCGCGAGGAACGAATAGGGGATCGTCGCCCACTTCATGAGCCCGCTCTGGGCGAGGACCACGTGGAACTCGTGGATACGATCAAGGTTCTGCGCCTGCGTGAGCAGCATGAGGTCGGTGTCGCCGCGTGTGCCGACGGTCGAGAAGGCCCGCAGCAGGTGCCCGTCGGCGAAGTCCGCGCAGGCGGCGGCGAATTCCCGCTTGCCGGCCTCGCGCACGTCGCCATCCAGACGTCGCCACGCGGGCTCCATCTTCAGGAAGGTGTACTTGACGAAATGACGCCGCGGCACGGACTGACAGGATAGAACGGGCGATGAGGCGCCCACCCCCTGCCGTGCCGCGACCGCGGCGCCTGATCGCGCCTGTGCTCGCGGCGTCGGCCGCCCTGCTCGCGGGTCTCTTCCTGGCGGCGGCCCCGGCCGCGCACGCCGCCGCCGGGAGCGGCGATCGGCGCGTCGTGCTCGCGTTCCTGCCGTCCGGCGGCGAGGACAACCCCAAGCCGGTCCTCGAGCGTCTCGACGAGCGCACCGCGCTGGCGCTGGGGCTCGTCAGTGCCACGCAGGGGCAGTTCTCGGCCTCGCAGATGATGCTCGACATCTCCGCCGGCTCGCGCACCTCGCGCGCCGTCTATACGCCGGAGGCGCCGCCGGACCTCGAGCTCGTGCGCGGCGGCGACGGGACGGGCTTCATCTTCGGCTGGAGCCAGGCGCTCGAACGCGCCGCCACGCCGCCGGCCACGCTGCATCCGGGGATGCTCGCGGCCGAGATCCCGGGCGGCGCGGCCTACGCGGGCGTCGCGGGGCGCAACCACATCGAAGCGGTCGTGGCGGCTGATCGCGACGGCGACGTCGCCGCCGTCTCGCTCGCCCGTGCCGACACGCTCGCCGACCGCGCCACGGCGCTGCTGGCGCAGCACCGGCTCGTCGTCGTCGGGCTGCCGAGGGCCGACAAGGGTGACGCGCAGCTCGATGACCTGCTGCGCCGCCGGCGCGCCGGCGACATGCTCATCGTGCTGCAGGGGCCGCCGCGGGCGAGCGTACCGGTGCTGCTGCCGATCGGCATCGTCGGCCTCGGCGCCGGCGGCTCGCTGACATCGGCGACGACACACCTCGAGGGCATCGTGGCGGGGATCGACATCCCGGTCACGATCCTGCGCCACCTCGGCCGGCCCGTGCCCGACGGCGTGCGCGGGCAGCCGATCCGCGTCGGAGGAGCGCGCGACGCGGCGGCCCTGAAGGACACCGAGGCGCGCCTGCGCGTCGTCAGCGGGCGTCGTACGGCGGCCCTCGGGGCGCTGCTGTTCACATGGCTGGCGGTCGTGCTCGCGCTCGGCATCGTCGCCGATCGCCGGGGCGTGCGGGCGGGGCTGCGGGTCGGCGCGCTCGCCTTCCTCTGGGTCCCGTCCCTGCTGCTCCTCACAGGCTGGCTGGCACCCTCGCGCACCGTCGAGGTGGCGATCGTCGTCACCGGCAGCTTCGCGCTCGCGGCGCTCACCGATCGCTTCGTGCGCTGGCCGCGCGGGCCGCTCGTCCCCGCAGCCGTCGCGATCACCACGTACGCCGCCGACCTCGTCTTCGGCTCGCAGCTCATCGTCCGCTCGCTGCTGGGCGCCAACCCGCGCTCGGGGGTGCGGTTCTACGGCCTTGGCAACGAGCTCGAGTCGACGCTCACCCTCATGCTGCTCATCGGGTTGGGCGCGCTGCTGTGGCGCCGCGGCCGGTCGCGCGGCAGCGTCGCGATCTTCGGCGTCGCCGGCGGCGTGTTCGCCGTGTTCGTCGGAGCCGGCCAGCTCGGCGCCGACGTGGGCGGCGTCATCACGGTCGGCGCCGGGATCGCGGCGGCGATGGTGGTGATGGCCCCCGGTTCGCCGTCGCGGCGAATGGTGCTGCTCGCCGCGACCGTCCCGATCGCGGCGCTCATCGGGCTGGCCGCGCTCGACCTCGCCACGGGGGGCAACGGGCACTTCACGCGGACGATCCTGCAGGCCGAGAGCCCCGCGGCGCTGTGGGACGTCGTCACGCGCCGCTACACCCTGGCCTTCAACGTCCTCAAGAACGGCGCGATGCCATTCGTCACGCTGCTGGCGCTGCTCGGCGCCGCCTACGCCGTGCGCTACCGCGAGCGCATCTACGCGCCGCTGGGCGGGGCGCCGTCCTGGCACGCCGCGCTCATCGGCGGGTTGGCCGCCTCGATAGTCGGCGCGCTCGCCAACGACTCGGGCCCGCTGCTGCTCGGCTTCGGCGTGTTCCTGCTCGCCTGCGTCACGGCGTACGTCCGCGGGGACCCGCGGCTCGCCAGCGGCACCGAAGCCGTCGCGCCGCGGGGCTGAGCGCCGCCATGCACACAGAACATTCACGTCTGGGCCGCGGTGCCGCGGGTGCGCGAAGGTAGGATGCCGCGAATGCGGATCGCGTTGGTATCTCCGTATTCGTGGACGTACCCAGGGGGAGTGACGCGCCACATCGAGGCGCTCGCCGAGCAGTACCTGGCTGCGGGCCACGAGGTGCGCGTGCTGTCTCCGGTCGACCCGGACGACCGCCTGACGCAGCGCCTGCATCGCGGCGCGCGGCCGTCTCAGCGCCCGCTGCCCGACTACCTCGTGCCGCTCGGCCGGACGCTCGGCTTCCCCGCCAACGGAGCGGTCTCGAACGTCGCCTACGGGGTCTCGACCGTCGTCGCGCTGCGCCGCGAGCTCGAGCGCGGCTACGACGTCGTGCACCTCCACGAGCCCATCGCGCCGAGCCCCGGCTGGGACTCGCTGATGACCGTCGACGCGCCGCTCGTCGCGACCTTCCACTGCTATTCGGAGAACGTCTTCTCCAACCAGCTCGCGAACTTCTTCGGCGCGTGGCGGCGGCTGAACCGGCTGCATGTGCGGATCGCGGTCTCGGAGGCCGCCGCCTGGACGGGGCGGCGCTTCTTCGGCGGGACGTACCGCATCATCCCCAACGGCGTCGACCTCCCCGAGCAGGCGCCGGTGGCGTGTGCCGGCGAGCCGGTGGGCGAGGGCCGCCCGCTGCGGGTCGCGTTCGTCGGACAGGCGGTCGAGCGCAAGGGGCTGCCGGTGCTGCTGCGCGCCTTCGAGGCGCTGCGCGAGCACGTGCCCGCGTCGCTCGACGTGGTCGGCGTGGCCGAGGAGGAGCTCGCGCCGCTGATGCTCGACACCCGCGACGTCGTCGCGCACGGCAAGTGCAGCGATGAGGAGAAGACGACGGTGCTCGCCGAGGCCGACGTCCTCTGCGCGCCCTCGCTGGGTGGTGAGAGCTTCGGCATGGTGCTCACGGAGGCGTTCGCGGCCGGCACGCCGGTCGTCGCGTCGGACATCGCGGGCTACCGCGACGTCGTCGACGATGGGGTCAACGGCGTGCTCGTGCCCCGCGGCGACGCGACTGCCGTCGCCGAGGCGCTGCGCGACCTGGCGCTCGACCCCGCGCGCCGCACGACGCTCGCCTCCGCAGCGGCCCGATCCGCCCCGCGCTATGCGTGGCCGCGCGTCGCCGGCGAGGTC
>JAHWJM010000292.1 GCA_019348435.1 Actinomycetota bacterium | reverse complement strand
GAACGGCTCCACTGATCTCGGACAGCGCGTGGGCGATCACGAGCTGGGACGATGTGAAGCTCCTAACCGTATCGCTCGACCGACTCGAGCGCTGGTATCGCCCAGGACTGCTCGTCATCGGGGACGCTGCCCATGCGATGTCGCCGATCGGCGGCGTCGGGATTAACGTAGCGATCCAGGATGCCGTTGCTGCGGCCAACATCCTCGCTGCGCCACTGGGCCGCGGCGACAACCTCGGGCGCAACCGGCACGACGCGGGCCGGCTGCGGCGCGGCCACCGCGGCGCGCGTCGGCGCCTTCGTCTGCACGTGCTTGACCTCGGCGACGCCGGCGGTGACGATCGCGGCCGCGGCGAGGGTGGCGGCGCTCTTCGTGGCGATCGTGCTGATGCCGGCCGACATCGCCGACGTGCCGCCGGTCGCCGCGACGGTCGCGGCCGCCGCGCCGGCGGCACCGGCAGAGGCGGTCATCCCGAACTGCGCCAGCATCGCCTTCTTGAGGAGCAGCAGCGGCGCGACGGGGAACACCGCAGCGAGCGCCCGGTTCGTGGTGCGCAGCTGCGCCTTGAAGCCCTGGCAGCGATCGCAGCCGCGCACGTGGCGGCGTACGGGGGCGGTCGAGCGACATAGTCCCTCGGCTACCTCCCCGAGCTCCTCTCGGACCTGCTCGCACGTCAGCGTGCGCGCCTCGGCGCACTCGGCGAGCGAGACGCGGGCACGTACGAGCAGCGACTTGACCGACGGGATCGTCGTCTCCATCGCCTCGGCGATCTGCTCGTAGGAGAGCGCGTCGATCTCGCGCAGCAGCAGGGCGGTCTTCTGCGTCTCGGGCAGGTCCTGCACGTCGGAGACGAGCAGCCGGAACTCCTCGCGCTTGTGCACCTTGTCGGCGGTGCTCAGGCCGGCCTCGGACATGTGGATGTCCATCGAATCCACGCCGATCGGCTGCACGCGGCGCAGGTGGTTCAGCGAGCGGTTGCGCGCGATGCGGTACAGCCAGGGGCGCACGTGGATCGGGCGGTCGTCGGCGACGATTGCGTTGAAGGAGGCCGCGAAGACCTCCTGCAGGACGTCCTCGGCGTCCTCGCGCGATCCGAGCATGTGGCGACAGAAGGCCAGCAGACGCGACTGGTAGCGCGAGACGAGCGTCTCGAACGCCGCGTTGTTGCCACGGCGCACGAGGACGATCAGACGCTCGTCCGATTGCAGGCGCAGCAGCGGGCTGGGACCCCGCATGCCGAGCGGAACGGTGTGCTTGAGAGCTGTGGCTTCCACGTGGGTGACGGTCGGCGTTCGTGCCGCTGCTCAGATAGAACTCCGCGAGGGTCGTGAAGTTCCGAGCTTGGCCTGCAGGGTATCGGCCAAGCACGGGCGCTTCGTGAGGGGACCGTGAGAGTGCCCGGGGCGGGATTCGAACCCGCACGCTCTCGCGAGCAGCGGTTTTTAAGACCGCCCGCCTATGCCATTCGGCTACCCGGGCGCGCGTGCAGATCCTACGCGCGCGCCCGGGCGGGCCGTCGGGGAGCTACCTGCTGGCGTTCCGCAGCCCAGACCTGAAGGCCACGTACGCCGGCCGGCTGGTGCCGTCGGCATCGACGAGGCCCGCGTCGAAGCTGTGGCAGCGGGGGTTCGTGCCGAACCAGTTGTAGCTGTAGAGGCGCTCGACGTCCCTGTCGTAGCGCTTTGCGAGCGTGAACATGTACTTCGTGGTGTTCGACTGGCGCGACATGTTGCAGCCGAAGCTGCCGAACTTCGCGACGCCGCCGGTCTCGGTGTACCAGAACTTCGCTCGCTTGTTGCCGCGCGTGCGGAACGCCCTGATGATGCGCGCCGTGCCGGGGTAGCGCTTGAAGCTCTTCGCCGAGCGCTTGGGCTTGAGCTTGCGGTTGACCTCGGAGTAGTTGTGGATACCGATGATCCTGGCCTTCTTGCCGTGGGATCCGGCGGCCTTGATCCAGCTGCCGATGTACTTCTCGACACCCGACTGATCGAGGACGTCGAGCGCGACGATCTTGCAGTTCGAGCACCGCAGCTTCCTGAAGGTCTTGTAGAACTGCGCCGCGCGCTTCGGGTTCTTCGCCGTCGGCTGCGACTTGTGGTTGGCCTCGTTCCAGACGCCCCAGTCCTTGACGCCCCCAGGGCGGTAGCGCCTGACGAGCGCGCCGACCTTGCTCTTGTACCGGCTGACGCTCGGCAGCGCCCTGCGCGGCTTGGAGTTGATGTCGTCGGTCGATATGTGCATGAGCACGGAGACGCGGGCGTTGCGCGCCGCGGCGACGAAGGCATCGGCCTTGGCAAGCTCGGACGGCTGGTCGATCGCGTTCCACTCGATGAAGTAGCGCGTCTTCTTGAGGTTGAGCGCCTTCCAGTTGCTGTCCGTGAACATCGTGGGGCTCTGGTCGCCGACTGCAACGGCGACCTTGATCTTGGCGGAAGCGGTGGCCGGAACGGCGAGCAGCAGTCCGGTGATGAGCAACGAGGGCAGCAGGCGGCGGTACACGAGGAGTTGCGTCCTTTCAAGAGGGTCTGTGCACCACATCGGCAGGAATGGGCGCATCCATGAGCCTAACCCGGCGAGCGGGGTCAGGTTGCGTTGTTCCTGAAGCGAACGGGAGCTATGCCGCGCGGCTGGCGCGCTGCGCCGTCGCGCCGATGGCGTCGAGCACGACCATCGCCAGGCGCTCGTCGCCCGTGACCTGCAGACCGCCACGATCGGCGACGGGCCCGAGCGCCTCGATCCAGTCGGCTTCGGTGCCGGCGACGCGAGCCGAGGCGTCCGGTGCGGGCTGCTCGGCGATCGTCACCGCACCGCCTGCGACGCTGATCGCGTAGTGACAGGTGACGCCGTCGGAGCGCCCGACGCTGAACTCGGCGGTGCCGGTGACGGCGGGCGGCGCGGAGATGAGCGCGGGGGCGACGCGCAGGATGGCGCCGATGTCGACCGCCTCGCCCTCGCGCGGAGCGCTCCACGCCCACTCCAGGCCCCAGCCCGCCAGCGCGCCGAGCACCGGCAGCAGCTCGCGCGAGCGGGGCGTGAGCTCGTAGTCGACGCGCGGCGGGACCTCGCGATAGCGCTGGCGGGTCAGCAGCCCGTCGGCGACCATGCGGTTCAGGCGCGAGCGCAGCTGCTCGGTGGAGATCCCCGGGAGCACGCGCTGCAGCTCCACGAAGCGGCGCGGGCCCGGCACGAGGTCACGCACGATGAGCAGCGTCCACTTGTCGCCGACGAGATCGAGCGCCCGCGCATCGGGCGCCCACTGGGCGTACGGATGGCGCTTCGGCGGAGGGGTGGCAGGTGTCATGGTGCGTGATGCGAGAGCCTCTTCGGGCCCCAACACCTCGCTGCATCTTACTGGTCTTTCGACGCACCGGAAGCTTGTGTGGCTTGAGAGGCCTTTGCCCGGCAAAACTTGTGCAAGATTGCCGCAGGTTTCGGGCCGCGCCTGCGTTACAGGTCTGCGTGGGGACGATCACGTCACTTGAAGCTCATCGCGCGGCCCGCCAGCGGCGAGATCTCGGCCGCCGTCAGGCGCGCCCGCGTGCGACGCTCTTCTTCGACCTCTCATCGCCGTACACGTACCTGGCCGCCGAGCGTGCCGAGCGGCTGTTCGCGGACCTCGAGTGGCAGCCGGCGTGGATCGGCGTGCTGCGCGGCGCCGAGCTGAGCGACGACGCCATGCGTGCGGCATGCCGGCGCGCGGAGCTGCTCGGGCTGCCGCTGATCTGGCCCGACGAGTATCCCCGACCCGTGCGCGCGGCGATGCGCGTCGCGTCGCTGGCGGGCGAGCTCGGGCGCGGTGCGGCATTCGTGCTGGCGGCGTCGCGGCTTGCCTTCTGCGGCGGCTTTGACATCGACCAGCCGGACATCCTCGCCGAGGCCGCCGCCGGCCTGCTCACCGAGGAGGAACAGACGCTCCTCGTGCGGGCGAGGCCGCGTCCGGACGAGGACGTCCAGTGGTCGCCGGCGGACGTCCCGCTCCTCGACGAGGCG
>JAHWJM010000291.1 GCA_019348435.1 Actinomycetota bacterium | reverse complement strand
CATGCTCCAACCACGGCGCGCGCGGATCGTCCAGCGCTCGAGCCCACGAGCGCGCTCGGGCGAGCGCATGACCGCGTTGCCGAGATGGTGGTAGCGCACCGGGAGCCGGCGCGGCGCGGAGCGATACTCGGGCAGATCGAAGTTCATGCGCGACAGCAGGCAGTACGAGTCCGGATCGACGTCCGTGAGCAGGCGGTACAGGACCGACGCCTGCCCCGACCAGGTCGGCGCGGGCGGCAGGTACTCCGACATGAAGGCGACCTTGTCGCCGGCGTCGCGCAGCACCCGCCTGTAGGCCTCGACCACGCGCGGCGCCACAACGGGGTAGGCGATGCGCTCGTCGGTCAGCCGCTCGTTGAGGCGCTCGGCCCGATCGACGAGCTCGTCGTCGGCCAGGGCGCGGCGCAGCGCGCGCTCGACGTCGTCGGGGTCCTCGGGATCGACGAGCAGCCCGTTCTCGCCGTCGGTCACCCATTCGCGCGTCGAGATCGTGTCGGATTGGATCGGCAGCGCGCCCATGATCATCGCCTCGAGCATGGCGTTCGGCGTCCCGTCGCTGGTGTTCACCGCGACGGCGATCCGCGCGCGGCCCATGAGCGCCACGATCTCGTCGGGCGGGCTCTCGGGTAGGACGGACAGCCGCAGCCCCGTCGTCCTCGCGATGTACTCGGCCGCGTGACGGACGTTCTCCTCGGCTGAGTAGATGACGACCTCGTACTCCGTGAGCTCGGCGCTGAGACGGTGGACCGCCTCCAGGGCGACGAGCGCGCGCCCCACCCAACGGTCGTCGTGGTAGCCCTTGAGCGCGATGACGCGCCGTGTCGATGCGGGCGCCGGACTGCTGCGCAGCTGTCGCATCCGCTCGACGTGGAAGCCGCCGGGGCCAGGGAAGACGCCGAGGAACGTGCCGCGGAAGCCCAGCTCCGGAGCGAGCCGGCGGTCGCGCTCGCAGTCGGTGATGAGGTAGTCGCACGCCGCCAGCACCGCCTGCACTCGCTCGCTGTGGTCCGCCCGGCGGCCGAAGTAGAAGATGTCGCTGCCCCAGCACGAATACACCCAGGGGGGGAAGCGATCGCCGCCGAGCAGACGGCGGCTCTCGAGCGTCAGGTAGGCCGCGTGCTGCATCTCCAGGGAGTGGACGACGTCCGGGCGAAGCGAGGAGATCACGCGCGCCAGCCTCGCCGTCCGATTGGTCTGCGGCAACCGTTCGAGCGTCCACTCCAACCGCACCGAGCCCCTCGGCAACGGCCACCGGATGCCCCGCTGGCGCACGCTGGGATCGAGATCGGGCCGCGGCCGACGCACCGGCGCGTGGACGGTGACGTGACGCAGATCGGGATGCAGCGGGCGGGTGGAGACCGGGAAGAGGTGCACGTCCCACCCCTCCCCGGCGAGCTGGCTGATCCAGCGCGCGGTGTGGACGCTGTTCGCCATCGCGACGAGCAGGATGCGCGGCCGTCTGCGGCGGCGTCTCATCCCGCGCACCGGCGCACCGTCTCCAGGCTCAGCAGCTCGCCGAAGCGCGCACGGGCGACGTCGATGCTGAAGTCGCTCATAGCGCGCTCCTGGGCATTGCGGATCAGCCGTGCACGCAGCGCCGCGTCCTCGGAGAGCGCCTCGATCGCCGCCACCAGGGATCGCGGGTCCGGATCGTCGACCACGACAGCGCAGGCGTGGCTCCGGCAGTACTCGGACACGAAGGCATCGGCGGGAGCATGAACGAGGATCGGGCCGCCGGCGGCGAGGTACTCGCCGAACTTCATGGGGGCCGAGGTGCGAATGACCTCGGGGTACTCCGATCGGAACGCGAGCGGGAGGAACAGGATGTCGGCGCCCTCCTGGACCGCGGCGATCTCCTGCGCGGAGGCGTGCCCATGGACGACCAGCCGTCCCTCCAGCCCGCGGATTCGCAGCTCGTCCTCCGACTGGCCGCCGTAGACGTGCAGCGCCGCCGATCGAGCGGTGAGCCGGTCGAGCGCCGCGAGCAGGTTCTGGACCGCGTCGAGCTGGGCCTCGTAGATCGTCCCCGTGTAGACGATTCGCGCCTCGCCGGTCGGCACGCGGCGCCGGCCGTCGGCCAGCGCGTAGAGCGAGAGGTCCGCGGGGTGGTGGATCACGGCCGGCGCGATGCCGTATCGCTCGGCCAGGGCATCGGCCAGCGTGTCGGTACCGCAGATCACGCGGGTGGCCCCGCGAACCACGATCCGCTCGAGGTGCGGCGCAAGCCTCCGCCGTGCCAGCTCGTAGAGCTCGCGGTGCGAGTAGTAGTCGCACATGTAGATGTACAACGGCAGGCCCAGCAGCCGGCTTGCGAGGTAGGCGGCAGGGAGATCGTGGAAGTCGCCGGTGAACGCGACGATCGCCCGGCACTGCTCGCGCCGCGCGACGCGCGCGATCTGCCCGGCGCGGCGAGCGATGCCGGTCGCTGCGCCGGCGAGCGCGGATGCAGTCAACAGCCACTTGTTGCGGTGCAGGTAGCGGGTGCGCGCCGGGGGCAGCCGGTAGCACGTCGTCTCGAGCCCTTGGATGTGCTCGCCGCCGTAGATGCCCTGATCGGACGTCAGCAGGCAGTACCCGCGCGGGTCCAGTCCGGTGAGCAGACGCCGGATCAGGACGGCCTGCCCGGACCACGACGGCGGCACGACCTCCGAGACGAGCGCGAACTCGACGGGCGGGGGCGGGTTCGCGGCGAGCGAGCTCACGGCCGGCGCGCGGCTCGGGACCGCACCGTCACGTCCAGCAGGCCGTCGAGTCGCGCGCGCATCGCCGCGGGGCTCCAGCGCGTTCGCGCGACCTCGCGCGAGCTAATCGCGAGGCGCGACCAGAGCGCGGGGTCGCGGTACAGCGCGACGACCGCGGCGGCGAACGCCTGGGCCCCGTCGCGGATCAGCGCGTGCTGCCCGTCCACAAGGTCCATTCCCTCGGCGCCGATCGTCGTCGTGACGAGCGGAAGGCCGTGGGCCATCGCGTGCACGTTCTTGCCCTTCATGCCGGCGCCGTAACGGACCGGTGACACGAAGACGCGCGCTCGCCGGAGATGGTGCCCGACGTCGGGCACGTGGCCGGTCACGACGACCGACGCGGACTCCAGCGCGCGGATCTCCTCCGGGGGGTGCTGCCCGATCACCCACAGGCGAGCATCGATCTCTTCCCTGACCGGGGGAAGCACCTCACGCACGAAGTACTCCACGGCATCGACGTTCGGGTCGTGCAGGAAGCCGCCGACGAACAGCAGGTCGCTGGTGGCGTCGTACGGCAGTCGCGGGGCCCGGTCGGGCTCGTAGACGACCGGGAGCACGACGGTGCGTGCCGCGGGGACGAGCGAGCGCACGATCTGCGCCTCCGTCTCTGTGACGGTTGCGGTGAAGTCGCTGCGTTGGATGCACGCGAGCTCCTTCGCGTGCCAGTAGTCGCGCTCGCTCGGGCCGCCCACGACGTCGGCCCTGCGTCCCTGGCGCAGGAAATGCAGATCGATGCTGTCGTAGAGGATGCTGGCCGCGGGGAAGGCGCGGCGCGCCTCGTCGATCACGGAGGCCGCGGCGTCCGCGCCGCTCAGGATGACGAGGTCGTACACCCCGCCACGCGTGGCCGCGAACGCGCTGAACGACTCGGCGCTCAGCTCCACCTCGATCCCGAGCCGCTCGAGCTGCTTGGTGTACGGATCGCGCCGAACGCGCTGGTGCGTCGTGAACAGCGTCACGTGGCAGCCAAGCGATCGCAGGAGGCGCAGGATCCATGTGAGCCTCAGATGGCCGGCGCCGCGATCGTGGGCGGGTATCACGACATCGACGACCAGCACGCGCGGTGCCGAGGTGCCGCGCATCCGCTTGCGCGCCCACTCCTGCCGCAGACGCGTCTCCGCCCGCGCCACGTTCGTGTGGACGCCGGCCTGCAGCGGCGCGCGCCGGCTCATGGGTCCAGGCGCTCCCAGCGTGAGCTGCTCAGGACGGGCCCGTACACGGGCCGATACGGCTCGCCCGTCCCGTAGCTGTTC
>JAHWJM010000290.1 GCA_019348435.1 Actinomycetota bacterium | reverse complement strand
CTCGTGCTGCTCGCGCTCGCGGGCCTCCTGCGCCCGGAGGCGTGGCTGCTGGCGGGGCTTTACTGGCTTTATTTGCTGCCGGCGCGCGAGTGGCCGGCGCGCCTGCGCCTCGCGGCGCTCGTCGCTGCCGCACCGCTCGCGTGGATGGCGATGGACGCCCTGCTCACGGGAGACCCTCTGCACTCGGTCGAGGTCACGCGCGTCTACACCGAGAAAGCGGCGGCGACCGCCTCGCTGCACGAGGTCTGGTGGGCGATCACGTCGGTCAGCGGCTGGCCGCTCGTGCTCGGCGCGCTCGTGGGCGCCGCGCTCGCCTGGCGGGACGGCCGCCGAACCGTCGCGGTGCCGTTCGCCGCCGGCGCCGTCGCGCTGCTCGCCACCGTCGCGCCGTCGCTGCTCGGCGAAAGCCCGGTGCTGCGGCGCTACCTCGTCCTCCCAGCCGCCATGATCGCCGCGCTATTTGCGATCGCCGCACTTGGGTGGACGGGCGCGCGCAGCGGGAAGACCGCCTGGGGCGTGGGCGGCCTCGCCCTCGCCGTGCTCGCGACCGTCGTGCTCGCGAACGACCGAGCGCGCTTATGGGACAGCCACCGGCGCGACCAGGAGCAGCGGGTCGCGCTCATCGACCACCTGCAGCCGTGGGCGACTGCGCCCGCTCAGCGCGCCTATCTGACCGCTCCTGCGTGTCACCCGATCCGCGTCCCCGGCTACGGCTACCGGCCGTACCTTCGCTACTGGCTGAACATCCCTGCCCGCGCCGTCGCATTCAACTTCGGAGACGCGACTCCCGAGCGAGGCATCGTGCTGCTGCCGACGTCCGCGGACAACTACCAGCGCCGCATGCTCGCGAGCGTCGGCCGGACGACCCGCGCCAGCCTCCTCGCCAGGCCCGGGTTCACCGAGCGCTTCCGCCGCGTCGCCCGCACGCCGCGCTGGGAGCTCTACGCGGCCCCGCGCTGCCGGCGCGCCGCGGCGCGTGCGATCCGCTCGTCGTGAGGGCGTAGCGACCCGATCGGCGCCTCGAGGTTCGCCCAGCGGCCGCGGACATGGTTACGGAAGCGCACGAGCACGAGCAGCGTCCTGAGCCCGTAGGCGACGCTCGAGCCAAACGACACCGACGAGGCCTCGTGGAAGTAGCGCGTCGGGATCGGGATCTCGACGACCCGGGCGCCACGCTCGAGCAGTTGCGCGATGATCTCCTGGTCGAACACGAAGCCGTCGCCGTTGCGCAGGAACGCGACGCGTCGAAGCGCATCCGCCGAAAAGGCGCGGTAGCCGGTGTGGTACTCGGAGAAGCGCGCGCCGAAGGCTCGGTTCTCCGCCCACGTGAGAACGCGGTTGCCAACCCACTTCCACAGCGGCATGCCACCGGCGACCGCGCGATCCTCGAGCAGTCGCGAGCCCATGACGACGTCGGCGCGGCCCTCGAGGATCGGCCGGGCCATCTCGCCGACGAGCTCGGGGTCGTACTGGTTGTCGGCGTGCACCATGACGACGACGTCCGCGCCGCTCTGCAGCGCCCGCACGTACGACGTCTTCTGATTCGCGCCATAGCCCCGGTTTGCCGGGTGGCGCAGGACCTCCAGGCCGGCCTCGAGCGCGACCTCGACCGTCCGGTCGGAGCTCGCATCGTCGACGAGCAGCGCCCGGTCGGCGACCGCCGGGTCGAGCCCTTCGGCCACCCGCGCCACGGTGGCCTCGGCGTTGTACGCCGGGAGCACGACGTGGACCTTCCGGGCAGCGCCGCGGTCGCGCACACGCACGCGCTCCGGCGTTGCTGGGCGCAGCCGGTGGGCGAGCACGACGCACTCGTCGCCCAGCGAAAGCGAGAGCTCGGCCGTCAGCCGCTCGTGCGCCGCCAGCCGCGCGAGCGAGCGCGACAATGCGCCGGCGCGCTCGGCGAGGCCCTCGACCCACCGCCCGGCAGTGAACGACCGCACGAGCGGCACCTCGGTGGAGATCACGAGCCCGCGGGAGGCGAGCAACTCAAGCACCGTTCGACGCGGCAGCAGGCAGCGATGGGCAGGCACGTAGCCCCACCACCGCCGGCCCGTGAGCCGTGCGGCTGCGGACGATGGGTCGGGCGTGACCACGCACAGCACGCCACCCTCCGCGAGCAGCTCGCAGCACGCGTCGATCGCCTCGACCGGGTCCTCGACGTGTTCGAGCACGTCTGCGAGCACGATCACATCGAACTCCTCGCCCGCCTGCGGCCGGAACTCCTCGAGCGGGACGTCGAGCACCGGCAGGCTGAGCGCCTCGCGCGCATGCCGAACCGCGCCGGCCGCGAGCTCGATCCCCAGCACCTCGTAGCCGCGCGCGCGCGCCGCGGCGAGCAGCACCCCGTGGCCGCAGCCGACGTCGAGCAGGCGGCCGCGCGAGACGTGCTGCCCGATCAGGTCGAGCAGGCGCTCCGCCGTCCGCCGCCGGCCGGTCTCCTCGGCGAGGTAGTCGCCGTCGTCCATCGCCCGGTACAGCGAGTGCAGCGCGCTTCCGCCGGGCAGCGAGGGCTGCTGAACGGTGCCGCAGCGCCGGCATTCATAGAGGTCGCCGTGCTCCCCCGGCCGATGGCGGCTCGGGGCGAAGGTCGCGGCGCTCGGCGGCGCGGCGCTTCCGCGGTAGCGCAGGAACAGCGGCCCGCGGCAGACGGCGCAGTCGCTGGTCGACGTGCGGCTGCGCATCCGCGCGACCGCGCGCGGCGCCCGACGCCCTGTGCCGTTGCCCGCTGCGACAACGTCCGGATCCCTCGCCCCGTAATGCATGCTCACCTCTTGGTCGCCGCGCGCAGCCTACCCGCGCGGCCGCTCTGCCAACGTCTCGCGGCGACGACAACCAAACCGCGGACCTCCTTTGGCAAGCCCGCTCGGTCGCGGAGCGGGTCTCTCCGCAGGATGATCCGGCGCGGCCTGAACAGCCGAACGGTTAGCGGGACGCCAGCGGATCGGGTTGTCTTCCGGGACGTCGGGCAGCGCGACGATCTCGGCGCGCCCCACGCCCGCGCTGGGGTCTCGCGCGCGGCGGTCGCCTACGGTCGCAGTTGAACGACCGCGTACGGTGCCGTTTCGGGCGCGGGGATTCCGAAGCGCGCGTTGACGGTGTAGAGGCGGTTGCCGTGCTTGGCGATCGTGGCTGGCACGTCGAGCGCCGAGTGGGTCAGGTGGTCGACGATCGTTCCCGAGCGCAGGTCCGGCGAAAGGCGCACGACGGCGATGCGATTGAGTTGGTTCTGCACGACGTACAGCGTTCGGCCCGTGAGCAGGAGCCCGTCGCCGAAGGCGACGTCGCCGCCGGACAGCTCGATGCGATCTGCCGCGCCGGTGGCGGGATCGATCCGGTACAGGCGGCCGAGGTTCGTCTGCACCGCGATCAGCGTCTTGCCGTCCGGCGTGGCGTCGATGCCGTTGGCGTTGAAGCCGCCGGCGAGCTCGAAGTCGCCTGTGAGGGGCACTTCCTGGACGGCGGACTGGCGGCCGAGCGTGCCGTTGCGCGCGAGCGGAATGCGATACAGCACTGCCCGGAAGGAATCGGTCAGCCACGCGGTGTCGTTGGTCAGCGCAACGTCGTTGACCATCGTCGCGCCCGGAGTGCCGAGTTGGTACTCGGCTAGCGGCATGCCGGTGCGCGCGTCGTAGACGTATGCCTGTCCGGTGAAGGCCCCGGCGACGAAGATGCGCTCGCGCGCGTCGACCTTGATCCCGGCCGCCATGCGGCCAGGTCGGGGCGGTACTGCAACGCGGCCGGCGCCGGTCCGCAGGTGGCCGCGATAGATCGCGCCGGTCGGGATCGCGCCTACGTAGAAGGCGTTGCCGGCGCCGGCGGCGATGCCCTCCGGCTGCCACCCGACCGGCAGCTCGATCACGCCGGGGAAGGGACGGGCAGGCGCGGGCGCCGCGGCGACCAGCGCCGAGAGCGCCACCAGCATGACGATGGTCAAGCGTTTCATCTTCGAGTCTCCTTGTTGATCAGGCGCGGCTGGCTCGGCCGTCGCATGAGAGGCCTCG
>JAHWJM010000028.1 GCA_019348435.1 Actinomycetota bacterium | reverse complement strand
GCCCGACTCGCCGACCAGGCCGAGCGTCTCGCCCTCGCGCAGGTGCAGCGTGACGTCGTCGACGGCGTGCACGTGCGCGACCGCCCGGTCGAACAGCAGGCCCCGCCTGATCGGGAAGTACTGCTTGAGGTGGTCGCCGGCGAGCAGCACCTTGGGGTCGGGCGCGGCCGTCGCGCCGCCGCCCCCCGCGCTCGGCGCGGCGGTCACCGCCACGCCCCGCGCGCCTCGAGGCCGATCTGGCCGCCCACCTGGCGCAGCTTCGCCTTGCGCCCAGGCGCCATCACGCAGCGATCCGCGTGGTCGTGCGCGCCGGGAACCCGCGCGACCAGTGCCGGCGTTGCGAGACAGGCCTCGTGCGCATGTGGGCAGCGGGGGCGAAAATGACATCCCTGCGGCGGGTGCAGCAGCGACGGCGGCAGGCCCGTGATCGAGGGCAGCCGCCGAGGGCGCGGGCGGTCGACGCGCGCGATCGAGCCCAGCAGCCCCCATGTGTACGGGTGCTGCGGGTCGTAGAAGATCTCGCCCGCCGAACCCTGCTCGACGATCCGCCCGGCGTACATGACCGCAATCCGGTCGGCGATCTCGGCGACGACGCCGAGGTCGTGCGTCACGAGGACGATCCCCGCGTTGGACTCCTTGCGCAGTTGGCTGAGCACCTCGAGGATCTGCGCCTGGATCGTGACGTCGAGCGCGGTCGTCGGCTCGTCGGCGATGAGCACCGACGGATCACAGGAGAGCGCCAGCGCGATCATCACGCGCTGGCGCATGCCGCCGGAGAGCTCGTGCGGATAGGCGTCCAGGCGCTCGCGCGCCTGCGGGATCCCGACGCGCTCGAGCTGCGCCACGACGAGGTCGCGCGCCTCCTTGCCGCAGACGTCGCGGTGCGCCTGGATCTGTTCGACGATCTGCCTGCCGATGCGGTGCACCGGGTTCAGCGACGTCATCGGGTCCTGGAAGATCATCGCGATCTCCTCGCCGCGCACCGCCCGCAGCTCTGCGGCGCCGGCGGTCAGGAGGTCGAGGTCGCGCAGCTTCGCCGATCCCGCGATGCGCGCGTTGGGCGAGCGCGTGAGGCCCATGAGCGTCATCGCCGTCACCGACTTCCCCGAGCCCGACTCGCCGACGACCGCCAGCACCTCGCCGGCATGCAGCGTCAGGGAGACCGCGTCGACGGCCTGCACGATCCCCTCCGGCGTCGCGAACGAGACGCCGAGGTCCTGCACGTCGAGCAGCAGTTCGGAATGCGAGGAACTCACGACGAGAGCCGGATCCGCGGGTCCAGGGCGGCGTAGGCGATATCGACGAGCGTGTTGAGCAGCACGATGAAGAACGCGCCGAAGAGCGTCACGGCGAGCACCGGCGGCACATCGAGCTGCCCGACCGACTCGGCGAAGTACTGCCCCACGCCCTGCAGGTCGAACACCGTCTCGGTGAGGATCGCGCCGCCGCCGAGCACCATCCCGAAATCGAGTCCCCAGAGCGTCACGATCGGGATCAGCGAGTTGCGCAGGACGTGGTGCACCATCACCCGGCGCTCGGTCAGGCCCTTGGCCCGCGCCGTGCGGACATAATCCTCGTTGAGCGTGTCCAGGACGTTGGCTCGCAGCACCCGCGAATAGACGCCGATGAACAGCGTGGCGAGCACGGCCCACGGCAGGATCATGTGCTTGACCCACTCCCACACACCGGCCTGGCCGATCTCGGAGTAGCCGCCGTTGGGGAAGAGGCCCGCCTTGAAGCCGAGGTAGTAGCTCGCGAGCGCGCCGAGCCAGAACACGGGCATCGAGATGCCGATGAGCGCCAGCACGGTGACGAGCGTGTCCGTCCAGCGGCCCGCCCGCACGGCGGTGTACAGCCCCAGCGCGGTGCCCATCGCAAACCACAGAAGCGCCGCACCGATCGCGAGGGCGAACGTCCGCGGGAGCCCCCGCTTGATCTCCTCGACGACGTTCGTCTGGTTGGCGTAGGAGATGAGGTCGCCGCTGGCCACCTTCTCCATCGTCGTGAGGTACTGCTCGTACAGCGGCTCGTCGAAGCCCCACTCCCTCTCGATGGCCGCGATCTGCGCCGGCGTCGAGTTCTTGCCGGCCATGCGATCGGCCGGGTCGCCGTTGGGGATGACGTTGAAGATGAGGAACGTCAGCACCGAGACGGCGAACATCACGACCACCATCCCGACGAGCCGGCGCACGACGAAGCGGCCCATCAGCCGTGCTCCGGCCGTACCTTGCCGCGCGGGTCCAGCGCGTCGCGCACGCCGTCGCCGAAGATGTTCAGCGAGAGCACCGTCAGCACGAGCATGAGGCCCGGCACGATCGTCAGGTGCGGCGACGTCGCCAGCAGGGTGATGCCCTCGGCGAGCATCGTGCCCCACGACGGCTCGGGCGGCTGCACGCCGGCGCCGAGGAACGACAGCGCCGCCTCGAGCAGGATCGCGTTGGCGACGAGCAGCGCGAAGAAGACGAGGATCGTCGAGACGAGGTTGGGCAGCAGCTCGCCGAACATGATCCGAAGCGGTCCCGCGCCCTGCGCCCGCGCGGCCTCTACGAACTCCTTCTCGCGCAGCGACAGCACCTGACCGCGGATCGGGCGCGCGAGGTAGACGACGCTGACGACGGCGATGATCATCGTCGGGATCCACTTCGAGTCGCCCGAGATCTCCAGCGGGCCGACCTTCAGGCCGCCCAGCGCGAGCGAGACGCCGAGCGCGACACCGAGCAGCAGGACCGGAAACGCCCACAGGACGTCGAGGCTGCGCGAGATGACAGCGTCCGTCCAGCCGCGGAAGTAGCCGGCCAGGGTGCCCAGCAGCACCGCCAGAACCGTCGTGATCAGCGCGGCCGCGATGCCGATGAACAGCGAGTTGCGCGCGCCGTAGAGCAGGCGCACGGCGACGTCGCGGCCGTTGGTGTCAGCGCCGAGGAAGAACTTCTTCTGCCATGTCGGCGCGATCGGCACGCCGTCGAACGTCACGACCTGCTCGGTCCTGCCGTCGACGACGACCGTGTCGGAGAGATGGTTCTTCGACGGCGTGGTGCCGGCGATGTGCGCCCACAGCGGGGCGGCCAGCGCGAGCGCCACGAGGGCGACGAACAGCGCGCCGAAGCCGAGCGCCGTGCGGTTGCGCCGCAGCCTGCGCAGCGCCAGCCCCGCGGGGCGACCTACTTCAGGCAGAGCTGCGTGAGATCGAGGTTGTACACCGGATGCCACGATGTGCAGTTCTCGAAGTCGATCCGGTCTGAGTAGAACACCGTCAGCTCGCGATGGCCGTACGCCGCGACGTGTGCGCCTTCGACGGTCAGCCTGTCGGCGCGGGCGTAGTCATCGGCGACCTCCTCGATGTCGGCGTTGCGGCTGGCCGCGTCGAGGATCTCGTTGATCTCGGGATCGTTCACGTTGCCGAAGTTCTGGTTGTTCGTCGGCTGGATCGAGTCCCCGTCCACGAGGAACATGAAGTTGCCCGGGTGGGGGAAGTCCTGAAACCAGTTCGCGAAGCCGGCTTGGGCCCGCGTCTTGTGATTGCCGATCGTCGCGGGGTAGACGGAGGCCTCGATGATCCGCGGCCGCGCCTTGTAGCCGATGTCGTTGAGGACGTCGGACAGGTACTCCGCCAGCGCCTTGGGCTCCGGCTCGTCGTTTCCGAACACCGTCACCGCCTGGCCGGCCGTGCCGGACGACTCGACGAGCTGCCGGGCCTTCGCGACGTCAGGGGCGGCGGTCGGATCGCCCCAGGGGCAGGGCTCGATCTTCTCGTAGCCCTTCATGCCGGGCGGCAGGAAGTTGCAGCCGGGCTCGAGCAGGCCGCCGAACAGGCGGGCCAGGGAGCGCTTGTCGATCGCGATGTTGACCGCCTCGCGCGCCTCGGCGTTGTCGAACGGGGCGACGTCGTGGTTGAGGAAGTAGTAGTAGGTCGAGTTCGTGACGAACTCCGCGTAGCGCGTACCCGTGTAGCGGGCGCGGACCTCGCGCAGCTGGTCGGGCGCCGGCGGATCGTGCATGTAGTCGATCTTGTTCTGGATCGTGTCCTGCGTCTGGCGGCGGCGGTTCTTGACGACCTCGACGTTGATCGTGTCGAGCTTGCCGGTCGCCTGGTCGGGGACGTCGAAGGCGGGCACCTTGACGAGGTCGTAGCCGCGGTTGATGCGCACGTTGTCGAACTTGTACGGCCCGACGCCGGGCGGCGGGTTCTTCGTCTGGTTCTCAAACGGCGTGTCGCCCGGGACGACGGCGGCGAAGTTCATCGCGAGGATGTACGGCAAGCGCTCGTCGGGCTCGGTCAGGGTGATCGTGATGTCGCGCGTCTCGTCGCTGGTCTCGATGCCCGAGATGTCGGCGCCTGCGCGGCCGTCGTCGATGTACTTCTCGGCGCCCTCGATGCTCTGGTAGAACGACGATCCGCCGGACTGGAGGTTCAGCACGCGCTTGATCGTGTGCTCGAAGTCCGAGGCCTTGACGTCGGTGCCGTCGGAGTACGTCAGGCCCTCGCGCAGCCTGAGCTTGTAGACCCTGCCGTCGTGGGAGATGTCGGGCATCGCCTCGGCGAGGCCGGGCACGACCGTCGCGCCCTCCGCTCCCTCCGCGTGCTTGTAGGTCAGCAGCGGCGTGTAGACGGTCCACATCGACTGCCAGCCCTCCTGCGTGTACGACAGCGCCGGATCGAGGTAGTCCGGAAACGAGGTGTACGCCGTCGTGATCGTCCCGCCGGTCCTACCGCCGTTCGTCGCCTCGCTCACCGCTTCGGCGTCGGCGTCGGCGTCGCCGTCGTCGCCGCCGCACGCGGTGAGGCCCGAGATGGCCACGCTCGCGAGCGACAGGCAGATCAAGCCTCTGAGGGACCCTGGCATACCTTGCTCCTCCTCGGCTGGCCCCGGCGCGGCCGGAGCGGTTTCAGTGCTCGTTTGTGTGCGCAAGTTTCGCGGCTACTCGAGGTACGTGGCGATCTCGGTGACGGGGGCGCGCTCGGGCACCCGTGGCTCCTGGCGCGGATGGCCTAGATGCAGCAGCCCCAGAACGCGCTCGTCGTCGGGGACGCCGAGCGCCGCGCGGCCCGCGGGCGTGCGCACCACGCCCGGCGTGCGCCAGTAGCCGGCGAGGCCGCGGCCGTGGGCGGCGAGCAGGACGACGTAGGCGGCCGTCGCGGCGGCGAGCACGTCCTCCTCGTCCATGAGGGGATCGCCGGACTGCGTCGCCGACACGAGCACGAGCGTGGGCGCGCGGTCGAGCTTGGCGGCGGCGATCGGGTCGTCTGCGGCCTGCTTGAGCCGCGCCAGCGCGGCGGGTCCGAGGACGCGGAAGCGCCAGGGGTTCGTGAGCTTGTGGTTCGGCGCCCAGCGGGCGAGCTCGAAGAGCTCGTCGAGCGTCTTCCGTGCCAGCGGTTCCGGCGCGTAGGCCTTGTGCGTGCGCCGTGTGCGGATCGCCTGCTCGAGGTCCATCGCGGCGTTAGCGGCCCTCGTCCGGGTCCTCGTCGTCCTCGTCGTCCTCGCCGTCGTCCTCGTACAGCGACTCGCGCGCGAGCTCCTTGCCCTTGGCGTCGTAGAGCTTGGCGTCCAGCGTGTCGCCGCGGTAGGCGTCGGGCGCCAGCAGCGTGAAGCGCTCCATGACGAGCTCGCACTGGTCGACGGTGAGGTCGGCGAGCTCAGCGGTGACGATCGCGCCTTTGGGCACCAGCGGCCGACCCCAGACGAGCGTCATGTGCGCGAGCTTGCCGTGCTCGCCGCGCCAGGTGCCGACGACCTCCTCGCAGAGATCGAGCTGCCAGTCGGGGTTGGCGTCGGCGGTGTCCTCGGTGAAGTCCGCGACGGCGTCGAACTCCGTCGGCTCGCGATCCTCGGTGGCGGTCCGGAAGGAGACATAGCCGAACAGCTCGAAGCCCTTCGAGGTACGCGCCGTGGCCGGGACGTACGTCCTCCCGTGCCACGTGCGGTCGGGGTAGAAGGCGATCTCGCCGGGGTCGCCGAGATCCTCGTCGCCGGCGTCGATCGCGTCGCAGGCGCCGAGGAAGTGGCGCTCGAGCGTTCCCGCCCAGCGTCCGTAGGGCAGCGGTTCCTGCGGGGGCTCGGCGACGAAGCGCGGAACGAAACGGGGCTCGACGGGCATGGCGGCAGTGTACGGCGGCGCGCCGTCGCTCGACCGTGGTGGGCGGTGCTCCGAGACGCCGCCGCTCGCCACGAGGGGCTGGCCGTCAGGCCTCGAGCAGCAGCGTGACCGGGCCGTCGTTGACGAGCTCGACCGCCATGTCCGCGCCGAACACGCCGCCCTGGGCGCCCAGCCGCGTACGAAAGCGCTCGTAGAGCGGCGCGGCGACGGCGGCCGGCGCCGCCGCCGCGTACGACGGGCGGTTGCCCTTGCGTGTATCGCCGTAGAGCGTGAACTGGCTGACGCAGAGCACCTCGCGGTCGCCCAGCGGCTCGTTCATCCGGCCCTCGTCGTCGGCGAACACGCGTAGCGCGCGGACCTTGTCGGCGAGCCGGTCGGCGCGCGCCGCGTCGTCGTCGTGCGTGATCCCGAGCAGGACGAGCAGCCCGCGACCGATCCGCGCGACGACCTCGCCGTCGACGCGCACCTCCGCGCGCGAGACGCGCTGGACGAGCGCGCGCACCGGGATTCCGGGGGTGGGTGGGGTTCCGGTTGCTAACCGAAGAAGACGCCGGCCGTCTCGAAGAGCTGCGGGTCGAGCAGCTTGGGCTCGCTGAGCGCGTCCTCGAGCGCGACGAGCTCGATCGCGGTGCCGTGCAGTGCGACCATCTTCCCGAAGTCGCCGTTGGACGCGGCGTCGATCGCGGCGACGCCGAAGCGGGTACCGAGCACGCGGTCGAACGCGAGCGGCGAGCCGCCGCGCTGGATGTGGCCGAGCACGGTGGCGCGGCATTCGTAGCCGGTCTTCTCCTCGATCTGCTTCTCGAGCTGGTGCGCGATCCCCCCGAGGCGGGCGTGGCCGAAGGAGTCGACCGTGTCGGCCGCCGTCGCGGCCTCGCCGCCGCCGGCCGGCGCCGCACCCTCGGCGACCACGACGATCGAGAACGTCCTGCCGGTCGTCTCGTGACGATTCGTGATGTGGCCGCAGACCTCGTCGAGGTCGAACGGGTGCTCCGGCACGAGGACCACGTCGGCGCCGCCGGCCATGCCCGAATAGCAGGCGATCCAGCCGGCGTCGCGGCCCATGACCTCGCAGATGATGACGCGGTCGTGGGACTCCGCCGTCGAGTGCAGGCGGTCGATCGCCTCGGTCGCGATCTGCACGGCCGTCTGGAAGCCGAACGTGTAGTCGGTCGCGTTGAGGTCGTTGTCGATCGTCTTGGGGACGCCGACGGTGGGAAAGCCGGCTTCGAAGAGCTTGCGCGCGACGCCGAGGGTGTCGTCGCCGCCGATCGGGATGAGCACGTCGATGCCGCGCTCCTCGAGCGCCGCGAGCACCCGCTCCTCCCCGTTCTCGGTCTTGTAGACGTTCGTTCGCGACGTGCCGAGGATCGTGCCGCCCTTGTGCAGGATGCCGCTCGTGTTCTCGCGCGTGAGCTCGATCGCGTCGTTGTCGAGAACGCCCTTCCAGCCCTTGCGAAAGCCGAAGATCTCGTGTCCGTAGTGGTCGATCCCCTTGCGGACGATTCCGCGGATGACGGGGTTGAGGCCGGGGCAGTCGCCGCCGCCTGTCAGAACTCCGATTCGTGCCATGCGCGCCATCCTGCCACGGGCATGGCGTCAGCCGTCGGCACCTCAAGGCTCACGTCAGGATCGCGGCAGCGACCGCGGCGACCAGCGCGAGCGCCGTCGAGCAGGCCAGGGCCGCGGCTGCGATGGCCGCGTCGAGGTCGTAGGCGTGCGCGACGACCAGCGTGTTGACGCCCACCGGCATCGCCGCCTGCAGGAGGTATGCGTCGGGCACGTCGGCGACGATCGCCGCGAGCGCCACGAGCAGCAGCGGCGCCACGACGATACGTAGTCCCACGACAACCGCCACCGGCGCGGCGAGCGACGGCGCAACGCCGATCCGCTCGGCGGCGAGGCGCACGCCGACGACGAAGAAGCCGACCGGCGCGATCGCCAGGACCGTCACGCGCGCAGCGTCGACGAGGACGTCGGGCGCCAGCGCGTCGGGCGCGACGAGCGCGGCGGCGACCGCGATGAGCGGCGGGTTGCGCAGCACGTAGGTGCGCAGGCGCGCGGCGGACGGCTGGCCGCGCGTCGTGAGCATCGCCGCGATGAGAAACGCGGCGCCGTAGAACACCGGGGCCGAGACGAGCGCGTCGAACGTGACCGCCGCGCCGAGCTGGTCGTGGCCGAGCAGGGTCGCGACGACCGGCGCGCCGAAGTACCCGGTGTTCGCCATGATCGCGGCGATGACGACCATCGCGGCGGCGCGCGGCGCAAGGCGCAGCAGGCGCGTCGCCAGCGCCCACGCCAGCAATCCCGTCGCGGCGAGCGCCAGGTACGCCAGCAGGATCCCGACGCCGGCGCCGGCGGTGAGATCGGCGCGCGCGACGACGAAGAACGTGATGAACGGCAGCGCGACGTAGAGCATCGCGTCCAGCAGCCGCCGCGTCAGCGCCAGCGCGCCGTCGCCGTAGCGGCGTTGCGCCCACACGCCGACGGCGACCGCGACGACGATCGCCAGCGCAAGAGCGGGCATCCGGTCAGACGGCGCGCAGCTCGGCAGCCGCCCGCTCGGGTGCCACGTCGTTGCGATGCAGCCCCGCGCCGAGCTCGAGGCCCGGCGCCGGCGCCAGCCGCGGAACGATGTCGATGCGCCAGCAGAAGCGCTCGGCGTCGCGCGGGGCGGTGCGCACCCACAGGCTCAGCGGCGGGCTTTCGCCGAAATGGCGCGCGAGGCGCGACAGCGCGTCGTGCAGCAGCGCGGCGCCGCTCGGGCCCTCGTCCTCGAAGCGCTCGCGCCGCCGGCGCGGGGCGAGCATGAGCGCGTGAGGGCCGCTCGAGGCGTAGGGGCACAGCAGAACGGCCTCCTCGTCGATCGCGACGATCCGGTCGCGGCGGCGCACCTCCTCCTGGATGAGGTCCTCGAGCAGGTTCGAGCCCATCGTCCGCACGGCGTGGGCGCTGAAGCGCTCGCGCTCGCGCGCGACGACGGCCGGCACGAAGTCCAGCGCGTAGAGCTGCGCCTGTGACGGCGCCGGCTCGGCGCCCGCCGTGGGCTGCTCGTCGACGCAGACGTGCACGTAGGCGGCACCGGCGTGCGCGCGCATGCGCTCGCGCCAGATCTCGACGGCCGCCTGCACCTGCTCGACGGTCAGCTCGGCGAGCGTCGTGAGCGGAAGCGGGTGGTTGACGATCACCTCGTGCGTCCCGGTCGCCGGCAGCGCCGTGTAGAGCGCGGGCTGCGCGTCGAGCTCCGGCGCCTGCGTCTCGGGCGTGAGGAGCGGCACGCCGTCCGGCGGTGGACGGTCGCTCGCGACGATCGCGCGCAGGCCGGACAGCGGGTCGATGCGGATCTCGTGCACGGAGGAGTTCACCGGCCTACCCAGCGGCGGCAGGCCCATCTCGGCCCGACCGCAACGCTCACCCGCGGCCGAGCGCGTAGCGCTCGATCTGCGCCGCCAGTTGCGCCTCGGAGCTGAAGCGGCCCTGGTGGACGAGGACGCGCTTGCCGCGCGCGTCGTAGAACGCCGTCACCGGCAGGCCAACGGCTCCGTAGTGCGCGACGACGCTCTGCCGGGGGTCCTCGATGGACGGGTAGGGCATCGGATACCGCGCGCTCAGCTTGCGTGCTTCGGCGCGGTTGTCGCCGGAGTTCACCCCGAGAAAGGCGACCTGGGCGCCGCGCTTGACCGCCTGGCGCTGGAAGAACGGCAGCTCGAACCGGCAGGGGTCACACCACGAGGCCCACAGGTTCACCACCACCGGATGACCACGCAGCGCGCGCAGCTGCGTCTCCAGCGCGGCCCTCCCGCCCGGCTGAAGCGCGTTGACGCGGGCGTGCAGCGCGGCGAGCTGCGGGGGCGCGCCGTCGAGCGGCCGGGAGACCTCCGCGAGCGACAGCGCCCGCGGCGCCGCGGCGCTCGCGGCGGGGTCGCTCTCGCCGGCCTGGTTGGCGCCGATGACGACCGCCACCACGAGGGCGAGGGCTCCGAGCACGAGCAACACGTTGCGCATCCGGTGAGGAAGGGTCGCAGACGGTTCACATCTTGTAGTCACATCCGCCGCTTTCGCTATCCTCGTTGTCGACGCGGGTGGAGGGCCCGTCTCCGCCGGAGACGCCTCACCCCGCCGCGCCGAGCTGGTCTCGGTGTCGGGATCGCGACGGATTGCGAGCGCGATCCACCTCACGTTCGAGCAGGAAGCCGACCTTGGCTGATCCCACGCCAGTGGCCGTCGCGGCCACGTCCGTTCCCAAGCCCTCCGACATCAAGCGCGCGGAGAAGTTCACGCGCGAGTCGTTCGTGCACGCCGGCGAGACCCTGGAGGAGGCGCTCGCGCGCGGCACGGCGCGGCGGCGCGCGCTCGACACCGCGCTGCTGGAGATCGACGCCGGGCGCAAGGTTCCCTCCACGGAGTGGCGGAGGCGCTACTCGCTCATGCTCGGCCTCGAGCGCGTGCTCTCCGACGACGAGCCCAAGCTGGCCGACGGCACGTCGCTGAACCCCCACCAGGTCGATGCGCTGTCGGGCACGCTGACGGCGCTGCTCGCAGAGGCCCAGCGCAACGGCGCCTCGGCGCCGGCGCCCGCTGCCGCGCCGGTGCTGGCGGTCGACGACGACGAGCCCGACGACAGTGACTTCGCGGTGGCCGGCGACGCGGATGACGACGAGGACGACGACGACGACGAGGACGACGAGCCCGAGGACCTGTCGCCGCTCGACATCGAGATCGACATCGGCGACGACGACGACGACGAGGAGGAGCAGGAGCCCGACGAGGACGACTCGCCGGAGGGTGCGCTCGACGAGGACCAGCTCGACGAGGCGCCCGACGATCCCAACGCCCACAAGCGCTTCTGGTTCGAGCACGCGACGGGCGCCGGCAAGACCGTCGCGGCGATGGGCTTCGTCGACGCGTCGCGCACCGGCGGGATCCTGATCCTCACGCACCGCCGCAACCTCGTCGACCAGTTCCACGGCGAGCTGAAGGAGCGCGGCTACTCCAAGCGGGTCACGCCGGCCCTGCTCAAGGGCCAGGACGCCGCCAACGGCCCCGTCACCGTCGAGACCTACCAGTGGTTCGTGCGCAACGCGGGCAACATCTCCTCGGCCTACTCGATCGTCATCTGCGACGAGGCGCACACCGCGCTGGGCGAGAAGACGAGCGCCGCGATCCGCGAGTGGACCGGCCCGGTCTTCATCGGCATGACCGCCACCGGCGCGCTCATCGCACGCCACGTCACCGATCTGTTTCCGACGCAGACGTCGCGCTTCGATCTCGCGCAGGCCGCCCGCCGCGGCGTCATCTCGCCGCTGCGCTGCGTACGCATCCCGCCCGGGCCCGGCGTGCGGACGATCGCCAAGGTGCCGCTGCGCCGCGGCGAGGTCGACGTCGAGTTCGACCAGGAGATGCTCGCCGAGCTGCTCGACCAGGCGCCGTTCAACTACGCGGTCGCCGACCTCTACAAGGTGCGCTTCAACGGCGTGCCGGGCGTCGTCTACGCCGCCGGCGTGCGGCACGCCTACAACGTCGCGGCGGCGTTTCGCGAGCAGGGCATGAAGGCGATGGCCGTCTCGGGCGAGACGAAGAAGCGCGAGCTCGCCGAGATCCTCGCCAGCTACGAGCGCGGCGACGTCGACGTGCTCGTCAACGCGCAGCTGCTGGCCGAGGGATGGAACTCGCCGCGCGCGACCGTGTGCATGCATCTCGCGCCGACCGCGTCGAAGCGCATCTACCAGCAGCGCGTCGGGCGCGTGACGCGCCGCCATCCCGGCAAGGAGGCGGGGCTCGTCGTCGACTTCGTCGCGCCCGACACCAAGAACGACGATGCCGTCGTCACGCTGCATTCGCTGCTCGATCGCGACGTCTACCGCGGCGGCGCGATCGTCGTCGGCCCGGTGCGCCGCGGCCGCGGCCGGCGGGTGCGCGTCGAGCGCCGCGTGCTGCCGGTCACCGCCGACGAGGACCGCCGGATCGACGTCTTCGAGCGCGAGCTGTGGCGCATCGCCGTCGAGCACCTGCCCTACGGCGAGCAGATCCAGTGGGCGGCGCTGGCCGGCGCACGCGTCGCGCCCAGCGGCTGGCGCCGGGCGCGCGCGATGCTGCACTTCGACCGCGGCGGCGAGTTCAAGCGCGCCTTTCTGCTGACCGCGGTGCAGCGCAACAAGAACCCGCAGCTGCGCATCCGCGCGCTGCAGGAGATCGCCGCGTCGCGCGACGGCGAGGCCTTCGACAAGGCGATCGACATCATCGGCACGTGGACGCGCGACGAGCGACGCGAGGCGACGAAGGTGATGCTGCTGGCGCTCGCCGAGAAGCGGATCGGCCGCCGCGACCAGGCCAACCCCTGGATCTGGCGCCTGGCCTCCTACACGCGCGAGGTCCACGAGGAGTACGCGGTGCAGCGCTGGCCGGAGACCAAGCGCCTGCTCGGGCTGCTCGTGAACTCCAGCGGCACGGCGCACGCGCGCAACGCGCGCCGGCTCGTCCACGCGGCGCGCAAGCAGGACCGGCGCCTGAGCGCCGCGCTGCTCGCCGCCGCGATCGCGCACACGCCGGAGGGCGAGGAGACCCTGCGCGGGGCGCGCACGCGCCTGGCGCGCAAGCCGAGCGCGTTGTCGCGCGAGCTGCTGCGCAACTTCCCCAAAGCCGCGGCCGGCGCGGCAACCGCCGCCGGCGCAAGAAGGGCAGCGCTGCCGAGGGCGCGGAAGGCGTCGTCGAGCCGGTCGCGGTGCTGGCGGCGCAGGACGGCTCCGACGGCGACGGCAGCGCGGAGGGCGGCGATCGCGCCGTCGCGGCCGCCAGCGGGTCGGCCCGACAGCGTTCGCGCCGCTCGCGCAACGGCCGTCCGGCACACCGCGACTCCGATCCCGACCGCGCGACGCCGGTCGAGGTCGAGGCCGAGGCCACGGTCGCACCCGTACAGGATGACGAGGCGTCCGCTCCGGCGGCGCGCTCGCGCCGCCCCCGATCTCGTCGCAAGCCCGACAAGCCGGTCGACGAGGCCGTCGCCGTCGAGGCGATCGCAGACGCCGCGGCTGCCGTGCTCGCCGCGCGCGGACCCAAGCCCGAGCCCCCTGCGGCCGAGCAGCCTGCGCCGAAGCCCAGGCGACGGCGGTCC
>JAHWJM010000289.1 GCA_019348435.1 Actinomycetota bacterium | reverse complement strand
TCAGCCGCACCTACGCGAAGGTTGATGGCCGCCTGACCTTCGAGGCGTTCCTCGCCCAGAGCATCGCGGGCCGAAGTTACGTCTCGGACGGGAGATCGCACGCGATCGACTTTCGAGCCAACGCGTTGGAGCTCGGGACCGGGAAGAGCGAGCTCCGGCTGAGCCGGCCTGCCGACGTGACTTTCAGCGCGCGCGTCAGCGCGATGCTCCCACCGGAGCAGGACTCGGTCGCGGCGGCGGCATCACGCGGCGCCGGCGAGCGGCCGTACTGGTCCCCGGATGGGACGCGCATCGCCTTCATCGAGACGAACTACGGCGACGCCTGCGAGCTGGACTTCGCGACGCGCACGGTGCGCAACCTGACGAAGGGCCTCGGGGACCACCACAGCTTCCTGCGCGTCCTGATCATGCACGACGACAGCTACCTCCTGATCGGGCCCAAGGAGTTCAAGGATCGCCACACCAGCCGCCATATCGAGTCGGAGATGTGGTGGATGGACCGCGCGGCGTCGCGCCCGCCCGTCCCGCTCGGACGGTGGCTCTACGAGGGGATGGGCGTCTCCTGGACCGCCCCGCGGATCACCTACGCGATGAACGGCCACCACGACCCGGCCCTCGGCTCGCCCGACGCCTACGCATGCCACGTGGCCGAGATCGAGCACACGCCGGACGGGCCGAAGCTGGTGGACGATCAGGTCGTCTACCGAGCCGACAGCGGCCGCCGGCCGGAGCCGCAGGACTTCCGCCGCGGCGACGGCGAGGTGATCTTCGCCGAGTACGTCGGCCGCCGCGACGCGAAGGGCCTGGTCCGCGCCCACGGCGCCCGCGCGGTGCAGGACGGCGTCCGCCACGCCCAGCTGAAGCGCGACGCCGGCGAGATCCACTCGAACTTCCGCGGCTACATCGTCCGAGCCGTGCAGGGCTACGCCGACGGCACGTGGCAGCCCGACCCGCGGCTCGAGCAGCAGGCCGAGCGGGCCCGGGCGCACGAGGCGGCGCGGCAGCGGCGCGAGGCCGATGCGGAGGCGCGCCGGGCGGAGGAGCGGCGGATCGAGGCGGAGCAGCAGGAGACGGCGCGGGTCTGGGCGCAGCTGTCACCGGCGCAGCGTGAGGACCTGCACCGCCAGGTCCTCGCCGACATGGACCCGCAGACCCGGCGGTTCAGCGAGGGCACGCCGCTCGATTCGCGCGGCATGCGGGCGCTGATCGTGCGGCGGTACCTGGAGCAGCAGCGATGAAGGCAAAGACCCCGCGCCTGTGGTCGCGCGAACCCGCGCCGATCGGCACGGTGCGGATCCACCGCAGCGGCAAGTCGCGGATCCGTGTGGTGAAGGTCACGCACCTGGGTCCGCAGCAGAACCGCTGGCGGCCGGTGGCGCTGGACTGGTGGCTCAAGAACAAGGGCCCCGTCCCCGAAGGCCTCCGCGTCGTGCACCTCAACGGCGACACGCTCGACGATCGGCCGGAGAACTATGGCCTGCTCGACGCCGCCGGCGTCGGAATCTCGCAGATCGTCGGCGTCGGCGGCCGCGACCTGTCGGCCGACATCGGCGGGATCATGTTCCGCCAGGCGATGCACATGCTCGCCGCCGACGACGAGACCGAGACGCTGCTGCTCGTCTCCAAGCCCCCGGCCCCGGAAGTCGTGGCGTCGCTGGCCGACGACGGGCCCGACGACAAGCGCGTCGGGGCCGCCTTCGTCGGCTGGGACGGCGGCCAGGGGCCGTTCGAGATCCACGGCACCCTGGACGCCGCGGCGCGCGCTGCCGCCGGCACCGAGCCCGAGGATCTCGGCGAGCTCGAGGCCGCGGTCGACGCCGCGCGCGAGCGCTCCGCCGGACGGCGCCTGCTCGGCCTGTTCTCCGGCGGCTCGCTCGCGCACGAGGCGGTCACGCTGCTCGAGCCCGCGCTCGGGCCGCTGGAGGGCAACGTCGGCCACGGCCCCGACGAGCGCAACGGCGGCCACGCCGTGCTGGACCTCGGCGAGGAGGAGTACACGCAGGGCCGCCCGCACCCGATGGTCGACCTCGACGTCCGGCTCGGGTTCCTCCGAGAGGCGGCCGAGGACGACGCCATCGGCTGCGTGCTGCTCGACGTCGTGCTCGGCCACGGCGGCCACGCCGACCCCGCATCCGGGCTGTCCGACGCGATCGCTGCCGCCGCCAAGCACGCCGTCGTGCTCGCCCGCGTCTGCGGAACGGTCGGCGACCCGCAGGATGCGACGCGGCAGACGCAGATCCTGCGCGACGCGGGCGCGATCGTCGCGCCCTCCAACGCCGCCGCCGCGCGCCTCGCGTTGCGGGCGATCGCCGATGGAGCGTCGGCGTGAAGATCGCGATGCTGACGTACTCGGTCAAGCCGCGCGGCGGCGTCGAGCACGCGCTCGCGGTCGCCGAGGCGCTGGCGGGCCGCGGCCACGAGGTCTGCGTGTCGGCTCTGGCGCAGCCGGGGGAGACCTTCTTCCGCCCCACCTTCGTCGGCACGCGGCTCGTCGAGCACGCCCCCGCCGCGGCGGTCTTCGACGAGCGCATCCTGGCGATGGTCGACGCCTACCGCGACGGCGTGCGCCCGCTGCTGGCCGACGGCGACTTCGACATCGTCCACGCGCAGGACTGCATCTCGGCCAACGCGGCGCTCGACCTGCGCGACGAGGGCGTCATCGGGCACGTGGTGCGCACCGTCCACCATGTCGACGACTTCATCTCCCCGTCGCTCATCGCCTGCCAGGACCGGTCGATCCTCGCGCCCGATCTCGTGCTCTGCGTCTCGCAGCCGTGGATCGAGCGCCTGGCGGACGAGTTCGGCGTTGAAGCGCGGCTGGTGCGCAACGGCGTCGACCGCGAGCGCTTCCGCGCCCCGCGCGACGACGCCGAGCGGGCAGCCGACCGCGATGCGCTCGCGCTCGACGGCCGATTCGCGGTGCTCACCGTCGGCGGCATCGAGCCGCGCAAGGGGTCGCTGACGCTGCTCGAGGGCTTCGCCCACCTGCGCGAGCGGGCTCCCGACCTCGATCCGCTGCTGCTGATCGTCGGCGGCGCCACCCTGTTCGACTATCGCGACGAGATCGGGCGGTTCGACGTGCGCGCGCGCGAGCTCGGCGTCAGCGAGCACGTGCGGGTCGTCGGCACGGTCAGCCCGGCCGAGCTCGAACGGCACTACCGCGCGGCCGACGTCTTCGCGTTTCCGTCGACGAAGGAGGGCTTCGGCCTCGTCGCGCTCGAGGCCCTGGCGGCCGGGCTGCCGGTCGTCGCGTCGGAGATCGACGTGTTTCGCACGTTTCTGGCCCACGGGGAAAGCGCGCTGCTGTCGCCTGCGGGCGACGGCGACGCGCTGGGCCGGACGTTGGCGCGCGTGGCTCGCGAGCCGGCACTGCGCAGCCGGCTCGTCACCGGTGGGCGCGACGTCGTCGACGCCTACGGCTGGGACACGGCGGCCGCCGCCCACGAGGATGCGTACCGGTCGTTCGACGCCGATCCGATCGGAGCGCTCTGATGAGCGAGCCGCGACACGTCGAGGCGCGCTGGCAGGGGGGGCTCGCGGCAGTCGTGACCGCGCGCGACCACGAGCTGATCGCCGACGAGCCCGAGACGTACGGCGGCGCCGACCAGGGCATGATGCCGACGGAGCTGTTCTTCGCCGGCCTGGCGAGCTGCTTCTGCCTCGCCGTGGCGCATGTCGCGGCCAAGCGCGACATCGAGCTGCCGGGGCTGCGCGTGAGCGTCGACGCCGAGCGGGTCGGCCGTCGCTTGCGCGCGGCCGTCGTCGATGTCCGCAGTGTCGTGCTCGACCCGGACCCAGTAGTCGACGCTGACGCCGGCGGGGCTGATGTGGCGCCGTCCTTGTTCCAGGAGCCGCCCGGAGGTCGACAGCAGCGCGGTCGCGCGGACCTCCGCGACCCCGTCAAGGCTGCTCAGAGCGGTCCAGGCGTCGGCGAGCGTCGTGCCTGATCGGACCATCGGCGCGACGAGCCCGAGCGTCAGGTCGTTCCCGCCGGCGGCGGAC
>JAHWJM010000288.1 GCA_019348435.1 Actinomycetota bacterium | reverse complement strand
ATCTCCTCGCTGATCACGGTCTCACCTGCCAGCGAGCGGGCGAGGGGCCAGTCCTCGGCGGTGTATGGACGCCCGTCCGGATGTCTGCCCGGGACCTCCTCGAACGCGATCGCGCCCCCGGACGGGAGCGGCGGCCGCCGCCAGATCGTCTCGAACTGCTCGTTGCTGAGGATCACCCGCCCGCTGGGCGCCTCGGCGAGCACGACGCCGGACGGCATCTGGCGGAGCACGGCCTCCAGGCGGGCGGACGCGAGCTCGGCCCGAACCTTCGCCTGCTCCGCCTCCGCGGTGCGGGCGCTGAGGGCGGCGTTGGCGGCCTGGAGCTCATCGTTCGACATCTCCAGCTCCGCCTGCGTCTCCTCGAGCTGCGCCGCCTGGCTGTGCAGCTCCTCCGCCTGCATCTCGAGCTCGGCCGCCTGCGCCTCGCGCTCCGCCTGCACGCGCCGCTCCTCCGTGACGTCGTGGAGGACGACGGCGCGGATGTGCTGTCCCGCGGCCTCGACCGAGGCCACCGCGATCTCCGCCAACCCGCGGGACCTGTCCGGCCCGCGGAACTGGATCTCCCGCCACTCCCCCGGTGGCAGCCCGGCGAGGAGCTCGGCGAGCGCGCGGGCGAGCGCGATCTTGCGCTCCACGTTGCTGGGGAGCTTCGCGCCGCCGCCCACGCGCGGGCGTCGGTGACGCCGTCGCGCAGCGGGACCTCGACGACCTCGACCCCGTAGCCCTTGGCCATCGTCTCGAGCGTCTCGCGGCTGTGCGGGTGCACGCCGCGGCTGACGAGCGTGCGAGTGCGCTTGTTGGCGAGCTTTGCCATGTATGTGGCGGCGCCGACGGCACTCGGGCCTTCGTAGACGGAGGCATTGGACACCGGCAGCCCGGTCAGCTCCGAGATCGCGGTCTGGTACTCGAACATCACCTGCAGCCCGCCCTGGCTGACCTCGGGCTGGTAGGGCGTGTAGGGGGTCAGGAACTCCGAGCGCGACATGAGCATGTCGACGATCGCCGGCACGTAGTGGTCGTACATCCCGCCGCCGAGGAACGTGATCTCGTCCTCGGCGCAGACGTTGCGCTCCGCGAGCCGGCGCAGCTCGGCGTAGACGGCCTGCTCGGGCTCGCCAGATGGCAGGTCGATCGGCCGCCCCAGCCGCACGCCCGGCGGGATCGCGTCGAAGAGCTCCTCGATCGAGCCGACGCCGATCGTCGCGAGCATGTGCTCGAGGTCCTCGGGCGTGACCGAGGTGTAGCCGGTCATGGCTACAGCGTCCCCATGTACGCGTCGCGATCCATCAACGCATCCGCTTCGGCGGGATCGGCGAGCTTCACACGCACCATCCAGCCATCGCCGTAGGGATCCTCGTTGATCGCCTCCGGCGCGTCTGCGAGCGCGGTGTTGACCTCGACGATCTCGCCCGACAGCGGCGCGACGACGTCAGAGACGGCTTTGACGGACTCGACCTCGGCGTAGGCCTCGCCCGCGCTCACCGACGACCCGACCTCGGGCGGATCGAAGAAGACGACCTCGCCGAGCGCGTCCTGTGCGAACCACGTGATCCCGAGCGTCGCGACCCCGTCGTCGATCCGCGCCCAGTCGTGCTCGGGGTGATAGAGCAGCTCGTCGGGATAGCTGGCTTCAGCCATCGGTCTCCTTCGTGTAGAGGGGCTTGGCTGCGACGACTGCACTGCGGAGCTTTCCGCGCACGTCGATCTCCAGATCCTGCCCGACGGTCGCGCGCTCGGCCGGCACGTACGCCATGCCGATCCCGATGCCCAGGCTCGGCGACATCGTGCCGCTCGTCACCTCGCCGCCGCCGGCGACCGGGTTGCCCTGGCGCGCGATGCCCGGGCCGGTCATCTTGAAGGCCACGAGCTTCTCGGCGGTGCCCTCCTCACGGGCGCGGCGCACGGCTTCGGAGCCGATGAAGGCCGTGTCCTCCTTGCAGGCCCAGCCGAGATCGGCCTCGATCGGGTTGCGATCCGGCGACAGGTCGTTGCCGTAGAGCGGATAGCAGACCTCGAGGCGCAGCGTGTCGCGCGCGGCGAGGCCGCACGGAACGACGCCGCGGCGCAGCAGCTCCTCCCAGACGGCGGGCGCGTCGGCGGGGGCGAGCAGCAGCTCGACGCCGTCCTCGCCGGTGTAGCCGGTGCCGCAGACGAGCGCCTCGCGGCCGAGGATGATGCGCCGTGCGGCCTGCATGCGCGCGGGCAGCGGGCTGTCGGCGATCTGCTCGACGATCTCCCGCGCCCGCGGACCCTGCACGGCGAGCATCGCGTAGGCGCCGGCAACGTCCTCGACCTGCACGTCGTGACCCGCCGCCTGCTCGCGCATCCAGGCGACATCGGAGTCGTGGTTGGCGGCGTTCGTCACCGTCAGGAACCGGTCGGCCGCAAGGCGATAGGTGAACAGGTCGTCGAGCAGCCCGCCGTCGTGATTGCAGAGCATGGAGTACTGCGCGCCGCCGATCGCCATCCGCGCTACGTCGTTGGAGAGCACGTGCTGCAGGAAGGCCTCCGCGTCGGGGCCCGAGCACTGCACCTCGCCCATGTGGGAGACGTCGAAGACGCCGGCGCGGTCGCGCACCGCCTCGTGCTCGGCGCGAATGCCCTCGGTGTACTGGACGGGCATCTCCCAGCCGGTGAAGGCGACCAGCTTCGCGCCCGCCGCTACATGCGCGTCGAAGAGCGGCGTGCGCTTGAGCGTCGGAGTGGACACACCGACGAGGCTAGCGGAGAGACCGCCGATCGCGGCGGCGCCGGTCGGCTGGAGTTTTTCGCTGGGTCTGAGCGGCCGTCGCGTGCTGCGGAGCAGGACTAAGGTTGCACGATGGACCCGTTCGGCAGGCCCGAGCCACCGCCCGCCGCGGCCGCCGGGTGGTATCCGGATCCGGGCGGCTCGGGCAGCCTGCGTTACTGGGATGGCTCGCGCTGGACGGACGCCCTCTCCTCGGCGGTGCCGCCCGCCGGCCCGCAGAACGCCCGCGACGATTCGAACGCGTGGGCGCTTGCGGCGCATCTTTCGGCGCTGCTGAGCCTCGTCATCGGCTTTCCGTTCGTCGGGCCGCTCGTCATCTACCTCGTCAAGAAGGACGACCCGTTCGTGCGTCGTCACGCGGCGGAGGCGCTGAACTTCAACCTCTCGGTGATGCTCTACGCGATCGTCCTCGGCATCGCGACGTTCGTGCTCATCTTCTTCATCGTCGGGCTGGCGCTCATCCCGGTGCTCATCCTGCTCGCCCTGGGGTGGATCATCTGCATCTGCCTGGCCGCCGCGAAGGCGGGGCAGGGCGAGGACTACCGCTACCCGCTGACCATCCGGCTCTTCAACGCGTAGAGCGCGCCGCGGCTCAGCGCAGGAACGGCGGGATCTCGATCTCGTCGTCGGGGATCTCGAGCGAGGAACGCTGGCGGTCGCCGAGGCGCGGGCCGCGATCGCGCGACATCGCGCTCTCGCGCGTCTGCTCGCGCGCGGTGCGCGGGCGCGCCCGGCCGTGGTCGAACCCGGTGGCGATGACGGTCACGCGCACTTCGTCGCCCTGGCTTTCGTCGATGACCGCGCCGAAGATGATGTTCGCGTTGGGCGCCGCCGCCTCGCGGACGATCTCGGCGGCCTCGTTGACCTCGAAGAGCCCGAGATCGCGGCCGCCGGTCATGTTCAGCAGGATGCCCGTTGCGCCCTCGACGTCCTCCTCGATGAGCGGGCTGGAGATCGCGATCCGTGCCGCGTCGGCGGCGCGGTTCTCGCCGTTGGACGTGCCGATGCCCATGAGCGCCGAGCCGGCGTCCTCCATGATCGTGCGCACGTCGGCGAAGTCGAGGTTGCCGGCCTGCACGTCGGTGTAGGCGGTGTTGACCTCGGTGTAGACGCGGAACTCGACGGCGTCGGCCTTGGCCTTGTCGCCGGCGTACTCCTCGTAGCGGCTGACGGTGAAGCCCTTGCCCGCCGCGAAGTCCCCGTCGGCCTTGAAGGGGCCGTTGCCGATCGGCTTCTTGCCGAACGCGTCCTGGGCCGGCTTGCCGGCGAAGAA
>JAHWJM010000287.1 GCA_019348435.1 Actinomycetota bacterium | reverse complement strand
CTTCTCGCGTCCGGCAGCTACGGCACCTTCACCGGGGCGATGAAGTCCGGGCCGGTGACGATCAGGCCGCGGTCGGGCGCGACGGCGACGATGGCGTTGCGGCTGTCCCCGGCGAGCAACCTGACGTTCGACGGCCTGAAGATCACCGACGCGTTCGTGGCCGACCCGCGCAGCAGGAACATCACGGTCCGCAACAGCGACTTCGACGGCGCTCGAGTCATGCTCCGTGGCGATGACCTCGTCGACGCGAACATCGATTTCGACAACAACGTCCACTCCGACGTGAACGTCTGCGACGGCTGCTCCGACGCGCGGGTCCATATCGCCGAGCGCAACGAAGCCCGCCCGAACGGCATCACGATTCGCAACAGCCGGTTCTACGGCGGAAGCGCGGACGGCATCCTGAACGGCGGTAATGGAACACGGATCATCGGCAACACCTTCAGCGACCTCTTCCAGACCGGCGCCGACGGGGCGCACACCGACTCGATTCAGCTCTACGGCTCGAAGAACACGCTCGTCAAGGCGAACTTCTTCTACAACGTCGACATGGGCAACCCGGGAGCGTACGACCAAGCGGACCACGAGGTCATCGAGGACAACGTCATCGTGTCGGCGCGCTACCCCTTTCAGATGCAGCTGCTGTCCGACAACGGATCGATCGTGCGCCACAACACGTTCGTCGCGACGAGCACGCGCGGCGGCGGCTGTGACTACAACCTGCCGTGCGGCATCGTTCGGATGGGCAACAAGAGCAGCGATCCGCGCAGCACCGGCACGGTTTTCGAGAACAACATCCTTGCCGAGATCAGCGTCACGGGGCAGACGCCTGCCTACGCCGTCGAGGACTACAACCTCTTCTCGGAGCACAAGGCGGGCGGGCGGAACGACGAGCTGGGCGTGCCCCTCTTCGTCGGCGGCGCCCGGCCGACGACCTACGAGGGCTTCCGGCTGGCCGCCGGCTCACCTGGCAAGGGTACGGCCAGTGACGGCCTCGATCGCGGCGCGCGGATCGGCGAGACCAGCGCACGCTTTGTGCAGCCGCCGCCTCCCCCACGGCCGGCCGCAGCGGTCACGGTGCGCATGCTTTCGAAGCTGCGCCAGGTTCTCCGTACAGGCAAGATTCGGCTCTCGCTTCGAACGACGGTCGCGGGTCCGCTCAGCGTTACCGCCGACATCCGGCCTGGCCGGGCGCAGCGATCCGGTCGGCGGCGGGCGAGTACCGTGATCCGCGTCACGCGCAGATCCTTCGGCCGGACGCACGCAGGCACACGGCGGGTCGCGCTCGTGCTGTCGCGCTCGGCACGACGCAGGCTCGCGCGTTCACGAGACGCGCGGCTGATCGCACGCGTGAGCGTCGGGACGGCGAGGAAGACCGCCAAGCTGACGATCAGGCGGTGACCGCAGTCACGCGCCGTCAGCGCCGCCGCACCGGCCGCTCCGGGAGCGCGGGTAGGTCCGACGGCTCGGGCGTCGCGAGGGCGCGAAGCGGCGGCGGCGGCGACACCGCCGGCTCCGACGACAGCCCGCGGGTGGGCCGCGGCGCGCCCGACCCATACGGCTCGTCGTCGTCGGCCTCGCGCCAGTTGCGCTTCAAGCGCGCCCCGACGACGATGCTCGCGCACCACACGAGCACCACGAAGATCGAGGCGATGAGCGCGAACAGCCTGCGCGGACCACGCTGCTGCGTCGCCGAATGAGCCGCACCGAGCGGCGTTGCGACGAGCTGCTGCGCCTCCGGCACGCGATCGCGCCCGGCGACCTCGTCGAGGTAGAGGTCGGCTTCGGTGACGGCGGCGCTCGACAGGCGCGCGGCCTCGACGGGTGTCGGCGCCTGCGACGCGGCGGTGATGATCGGCAGCGACTCGTTGACGTACAGCGTCAGGACCCGCGCGCGGCGGTCGTCGGGCTTGACGTGTCCGCCACTCGGCAGTGGCTTCGCCTCCACGCCCGGAATCGACGAAGGCGGTACCGTCAAGAGCATCTGCGGCGCGATACCGGCGCGCGCTGCAATCTTCTCCTTCAAGGGGCCGGTGGCCATGAGGTTTGCGAGCAGGCGGGCGCGGGTCGACAGCGATGCGACGTCCGCCTTGTTCTGGCCGCCGCTCACGTCGACGACCTGAGAGCTGCGCGAGTCGAGAAGGAGACCGGCCGAGCCGACGCCGACCTCGTACTGGCGACTGCTGAAGCTGGGCGGGAACGCGAGGCCCACGTGGTAGGTCATGACGATCTGGATGACGAGCGCGACCGCGACGCCGACCGCGACGAGCGTTCGGGCACGCCAGAGCTGCCTGAGGATCGCGACCGACTGCATCACGAGGCCCTCAGGCTACAGCGGCCTCCGCCGGGTGGCTCAGGGTGACCGGCACGCCGCCACGCAGCAGCGAGAGCTCCACGGCCTCCATCGCCATCACGACGTCCAGCCCGAGCTGAGCGTGCGACGCCGGCGTAGAGCCCGTCAGCATCGCGCGCGCGAAGTCCTGGAGCTCGAGCGCGAGCGGCTCGGCCGCCTCGACGCGCGGGATGACGACGTCCCCCGAGCGGTAGCTCAGCTGGTACTCGCCAAAGCTCTCGGGCGTCGAGAACTCCATGCCGCGGTCATACAGCCGCACCGGCTCGTCTGAAAGGGTGTCGTCGTAGGAGATCATCCGGCGGCTACCAACGATGATCATCTGGCGAACCTTGCGCGGCGCCAGCCAGGAGACCTGCAGGTTGGCGGTCGTGCCGCCCTCGAACGTCAGCGTGATGAACGCCGTCTCGGCGACGTGCTCCTGGAAGATGTTGCGTGCGGACGCCGAGACCTGCATCACCGGCCGGCCCAGCCAGTGCAGCAGGATCGACAGGTCGTGCGGGGCGAGATCGCAGACGACCCCGTCGGGCTGATAGTTGCCGAGGTTCATTCGGGACGACGTGACGAAGTAGACCTCGCCGACGGCGTCGTCGTGGATCAGCTCACGGACCTTGTTGACGGCGGGGCTGTAGAGGAACGTGTGGCCCGGCATCATCACGAGGTTGCGCTGCTCGGCGAGCTCCTTGAGCTCGCGGGCCTGGGCCGACGTCCTCGCCATCGGCTTCTCGACGAGCACGTGCTTGCCCGCCTGCAGCGCCCGTTTGCACAGCGCGTAGTGGCTGTTTGGCGGCGTCGCGACGACGACCGCGTCCAGCGACGGGTCGAGCAGCAGCTCGTCGAAGTCCGACTCCACGCGCACGTGAGGCGTACGGGACCGGAACGCGTCCGCGCGCGCCTGATCTCGCTCGCAGAGCGCCGCGAGCTGCATCGACGAGGCCCCCATCACGTTGCGGACGAGGTTTGGCCCCCAGTAGCCGTAACCGACCACCGCCACATTGATCAGGCCCATCTCTTCGCTGGCGTCGCGCGTCCGAACGAACCGCTTGCCATTGGTGCTGCCAATAGCCCTCATGCACCCCTCCTGTCGAACGCCTGGACCGCACCGAGCACACGCCCCATCTGCTCCTCGGACATGCCGGGAAACAGCGGCAGGGTGCAGATCTCGCCGGCCAGCCGCTCCGCCACCGGCAGGCTGCCGGAGGCCAGGCCGAGATCCGCGTACGCCTCGACCCGGTGAATCGGGACGGGGTAATGGACGGCAGAGTTGACGCCTTCCGTTGCAAGCTGTGCGCGAAGTGCTTCACGGTGAGAGCTGCGCACGACGAACAGGTGGTAGACGTGATCGGCGCCCTCGCAGGCCGGCGCCGGCAGCTCGAGCCGCGAGCCCGCCAGCCCTTCGCGCAGCGCGGCGCCCAGACGGCGGCGTTCGTCGGTCACCGCGTCGAGGTCGCGCAACTTGATCCGCAGCACCGCGGCCTGCAGCGCGTCCAGCCGCGCGGTCGTACCGACGACCCGGTGGTGGTAGCGCGGTCGCTCGCCATGGCAGCGCAGCAGCCGCACGCGATCGGCGAGCTCGCCGTCGGCGCTGACGATCGCGCCGCCGTCGCCCCAGGCGCCGAGGTTCTTGGTGGGGTAGAACGAGAAGCAGCCGATGTCGCCGAAGGTGCCGACGCGCTTGC
>JAHWJM010000286.1 GCA_019348435.1 Actinomycetota bacterium | reverse complement strand
GTTCTTCCTGCACAACCGCGTCGAGACGATCGACGAGACCGCCGAGCGCCTGCGCGGCCTGTGCCCGGGGATGCGCTTCGAGGTCGCGCACGGGCAGATGGACGAGCACCAGCTCGAGGAGCGGATGCTGTCCTTTTTGCGCGGCGGCGCCGACGTCCTCGTCTGCACGAGCATCATCGAGTCGGGCATCGACATCCCGCAGGCCAACACGCTGATCGTCGACCGCGCCGACGTGTTCGGGCTGTCGCAGCTCTACCAGATCCGCGGCCGGGTGGGGCGCTCGCGCGAGCGCGCGTACGCCTACCTGCTCTACGCCAGCGCCGCGGCGCTCACGGCCGAGGCCTCGCACCGGCTCGCCGCGCTGAGCGACTACACCGAGCTCGGTGCCGGCTTCAAGATCGCGATGCGCGACCTCGAGCTGCGCGGCGCGGGCAACCTGCTCGGCGACGAGCAGTCCGGCCACGTCGCCGCGCTGGGCTTCGAGCTGTACATGCAGATGCTCGACGAGGCTGTCGCGGCGATGGAATCGGAGCGCGAGGGGCGCGGCGAGGTCGTCGAGATGCCCGAGCCGGTGCGCCTGGACGTCAACGTCGACGCGTACGTGCCCGCCGACTACATCCCCTACGAGCAGGCGAAGATCGACGTGCACCGCCGGATCGCGGGCGCCGTCGACGTCGCCGAGCTCGAGCTCCTGCGCGAGGAGCTCGGCGACCGCTTCGGAGACCTGCCGCAGCCGATGTCGAACCTCATCGACCTGCAGCGCGCACGGATCAAGCTCGGCCAGGCGGGTGCGACGGCGGTCTCCTTCCGTGGCGGGCGGCTGGCCGTGACGCCGATCGAGCTCGACTCGGTGCGCGCCAAGCGGCTGCGCGCGCAGATCCCGGGGGCGCTCTACGAGGCGGGCAAGAGCCAGCTGTCGGTGCGCGTGCCCGACGATCCCGAGCAGCGCTTTCCGGCGGTCGTGCGCGCGGCCGATGCGCTGCTCGCGGTCACGCGCGAAGCGGCATGAGAAATTGCCTTCAGATGAAGCTTGCGTGAAGGTAGCCGCAGCGGCGCGTGGGCGCGTCGGCGTTCGCTAGCATCGGCGCGACTGTGACTCGTTCCATACGCTCGTTCTCGGCGCTTGGCGCCTTTTTTGTGCTCACGATCGCCCTTGCGGCGTGCGGTGACTCGGTCCCCAGCAACTCCGTCGCCAGCATCGATGGCGACGCGATCACGCGCGACCAGTTCAGCCACTGGCTCAACATCGCCGCGTCGACCAGCCAGCCGATGGGCTCCGGGAAGGTCGCCTACACGCCGCCGGACTACGCCAGCTGCGTCGCCGCGAAGAAGAAGACGGCGCCCAAGCCCGCCAAGGGCCAGCCGCAGCCGACCGACGCGCAGCTCAAGGCCCAGTGCAAGCAGGAGTACGAGGGTCTGCGCGATCAGGTCATGCAGTTCCTCATCCTCGAGAAGTGGGTCACCGGTGAGGCCGAGGACCAGGGCGTCAACGTGACCGCCGCGGAGGCCGACAAGGCATTCGAGGAGGCCAAGAAGCAGTCCTTCCCGAAGGAGTCCGACTTCCGGGAGTTCCTCGAGCAGTCGGGGATGACGCTTGCCGACGCGAAGTTCCAGGTGCGCTTCAACACCATCTACACGAAGCTGCGCGAGAAGGCGGTCAAGGGCGCCGACAAGGTGACCGACAAGGCCGTCGAGGAGTTCTACGAGAAGAACAAGGTGCGCTTCGCGACGCCCGCCACGCGCGACCTGCGCGTGATCCTCACGAAGACCGAGGACCGCGCGAAGGAGGCCAAGGAGGCGCTGGAGTCCGGCCAGAGCTGGAGCACCGTCGCCAAGCGCTACTCGATCGACCCCTCCAAGGAGCAGGGCGGAACGCTGCTCGGGATCGCGAAGGGCACGCAGGAGAAGACCTTCGACGAAGCGATCTTCTCGGCGAAGAAGGGTGAGCTGACCGGGCCGGTCAAGACGCAGTTCGGCTACTACGTCTTCCAGGTGCAGAAGATCGTGCCCGCCAAGCAGCAGTCGCTGAAGGAGGCGACGCCGGCGATCAGGCAGCAGCTCGACGCGCAGAACAAGCAAGAGGCTGACGACGACTTCAACACCGCACTGCGCAAGAAGTGGAAGGAGCGCACGAGCTGCGCCGACGCCTACGTCATGGCGCAGTGCAAGAACGCCCCGCCGCCGGAGACGAACACGGCTCCGGCGGGCGGTCAGCAGCAGGCGCCTCCGCAGCAGCCCCAGCAGCCCCAGCGCTGAGCCGCGCGGCAGACCCCGCCAGCGAATACACCAGCACTAGGCTTCGCGGCCGTGGGCGTGCCGTCGTCATCTGAGATCAGCGGCGCGATCGCGCGCTTGGACGAGCTGACGCGGCGCCTGCGGGCCGAGTGCCCGTGGGACCGCGAGCAGGACGAACGCTCGATCGTGCCGCACACCGTCGAGGAGGCCTACGAGCTCGCCGACGCGGCGCACTCCGGCGACGACGCCAAGCTGCTCGACGAGCTCGGCGACGTCCTCTTCCAGGTCCACTTCCTGTCGCTGCTGCTCGAGGAGCGCGGCGCCGGCGACCTCGCCGCCGTCGCCGAGCACTGCCGCCAGAAGCTCATCCGCCGCCACCCGCACGTGTTCGGCGACGGCGCGGCAGAAGGACGCCCGGAGGACACGCCTCGCTCCGCTCGCGCTCCGTCACCGGACGCGGCGCCGGACGCCGCGCCGAGCACCCTCACCTCGGGCGCCGTGCTGCGCAACTGGGACGCGATCAAGGCGACCGAGGCCGGCCGCGAGACCGGCATCTTCGGTGAGGTGCCCGAGAACCTGCCGGCACTGCTCTACGCGCGCAAGGTCCAGCGCAGAGCGGCGACCGCGGGGCTGCTGGAGCGGGCCCCGGAGCCCGACCCCGCCACCGACCGCGACGCCACCTTCGAGCAGGTCGGCGAGGAGCTCTTCGCCGCCGTCGACGAGGCGCGCCGCCTGCGTGTCGACCCCGAGCTTGCGCTGCGCGCCGCCGCGCACCGCTTCCGCGCCCGTCTCGAGACCGAAACGGGCGACTCATCCCAAGGAGACACATGAGCCCGATCGAACGCGTCCACGCCCGCCAGATCCTCGACAGCCGCGGCAATCCGACGGTCGAGGTCGACTTGACACTGGAGGACGGCAGCATGGGGCGGGCTGCGGTGCCGTCGGGCGCGTCGACCGGGGCGCACGAGGCGGTCGAGTTGCGCGACGGGAACACGGGTCGCTGGGGCGGCAAGGGCGTCGGCAAGGCCGTCGATGCGGTCAACGGCGAGATCGCGGGGGCCGTGATCGGTCGCGACGCCGAGGACCAGAGCGAGCTCGACGCGGCGCTGATCGCGCTCGACGGCACGGACAACAAGGCGCGGCTGGGGGCGAACGCAATCCTCGGTGTCAGCCTCGCGGCGGCGAAGGCGGCGGCCGACGCACTGGGAGTCCCGCTCTACCGCTATGTCGGCGGAGTGTCGGCCGACCTGCTGCCGGTGCCGATGATGAACATCCTCAACGGCGGCGAACATGCCGACAATGCGATCGACTTCCAGGAATTCCTGGTAGTGCCGGTGGGCGCGCAAAGCCTCGAGGAAGCGGTCCGGTGCGGCGCGGAGATCTTCCACACACTGAAGAAGGGCCTTTCCGAAGCGGGTCTGTCGACGGCGGTCGGCGACGAGGGCGGCTTCGCGCCGGCGCTCGGCCGCACGCGCGATGCACTGGATTTCATCATGAAGTCGGTCGAGCAGGCCGGCTACCGGCCCGGCGACGATGTTGTGCTGGCGCTCGATTGCGCGGCCACCGAATATTTCCGGGATGGCGGCTACCGCATGGAGGGGGAGGGCCGCAGCTTCACCTCCGCCGAGATGGTCGATTACCTTGCCGAGCTTGCTCGCGATTATCCGATCCTGTCGATTGAGGATGGAATGGCCGAAGATGATTGGGAGGGCTGGAAGCTGCTCACCCACCGGCTCGGCGAACAAGTCCAGCTGGTCGGCGACGACCTGTTCGTGACAAACCCGAAGCGGCTCGCCCGCGGCTT
>JAHWJM010000285.1 GCA_019348435.1 Actinomycetota bacterium | reverse complement strand
TCCGATCTGAGATCCTGGCCTCCGTCGACCGGCATGCCGTCGCGGCGCGCCAGGGCGACGTGCTCGCGGTCGCGTTTCATCCCGAGCTCGGCAACGACACGCGGCTGCACGAGCGCTTCCTGGCGAATTGTCACGCGGCCGCTACGACAGGTCAGCGTTAGCGCGTGGCGTCCTGGAGCGCGATCGAGGCCGAGGCGCCCGAGCTGACCGCACTCGCACGTGAGTTCCTCGACGCCTTCGTCCACAAGACGCTGGCGACGCTGCGCCGCGACGGCGCGCCGCGGATCAGCGGCAGCGAGGTGATCTTCGCCGAAGGCGAGCTGTGGCTGGGCAGCATGTGGCAGTCGCTGAAGGCGCGCGACCTGCAGCGCGACGCGCGCTTCGCGCTGCACAGCGGCTCACCCGATCCGGATGGCGGCTGGCGCGGCGACGCGAAGCTCGCCGGCCGCGCCGAGGAGAACGTCGACGAGCAGCTGCGGGAGCGTGTCTTCGGCGGCAAGGGCGGGGCCGGACCCTCTCACCTGTTTCGTTGCGACATCACCGAGCTCGTCGTGGTGTCGCTGCCAGACCCGCCGGAGTTCCTCGTCATCGACGCCTGGCACGAGGGTCGCGGGGTGACGCGGCGGGAGCGGCGCTAGAGATCAGCGCCGGATGCGTGCCATCGGCGGATCCGTCACCGCGGATGGCTACTTCTCGCGGTCGCGGCGCGCGACTGGCCGACGACGCCTACGGCGCTGTGGCAGCGGCGGCCAGCAGCTCGTCGCTGGAGGCCAGTTTCACACGCGGGCGCAGCTCGCTGCGCCCGCGCTGGAGCTCATGGGCGTCGATCGCGCGCCAGCCGTCTGCTGTGACGAGCTCGGGGACGCGTGCGGCGAGCAGCGCATCGATCTCGTGGCGTCCGGGGGTCGCCGGTGACGGCAGCGCGTCGATGTCGGAGGCGAGGCACGTCACGGTCTCTTCGGCGTCGCGCTTGTTGGTGCCCAGGATCCCGGTGGGGCCGCGCTTGATCCAGCCCACGGCGTAGACGCCGGGCAGCGGCTCGCCGTCGGGCGTCATCACCCGGCCGCGCTCGTTGGGGAGCACGAAGTTGCGCTCGTCGAAGGGCACCTCGGGCAGTGGGACTGCGCGGTAGCCGACGGAGCGCAGCACGAGCCCGCACTCGATCGTCTCGATCTCCTCGCCCACCGGGCGCGCCCGCAGCAAGCCGCCGTCGGACCGCACGATCTCGTTGCGGCGAACGTCAAGCGCCTCGACACGGCCGGTCCCGTGGATCGCCACCGGCGAGCGCAGGAACCGCAGGGCGATGCGGCGGCGCGCAACGGCGCGCTGCGCTAGGCGGGCCGCGAACTCGCGCAGCAGCGTCATGTTCGTGCGCGCGGTGAACGTCCCGTGCTCGTCGAGCCACTCGCGCGAGATGTCGTCGAGCTCGAGCTCGTCGCCGTCGATGAGGAGCTGGACGCCGTCGAGGTGCCCGAGCTCGCGCAGCTCGGCGCTCGTGAACGCCGCCTGCGCGGGGCCGCGCCGGCCGAGCACGACCACCTCCTCGAGGCTGCTGTGCCGCAGCGCCTCCAGCGCGTGGTCGGCGACGTCCGTCCGCTCGAGCTCCGACGCGCTGCGCGTGAGCATGCGCACCACGTCGGCGGCGACGTTGCCGTTGCCGATCACGACCGCCCTCTTCGCCGACAGGTCGAACTCGAGGTCACGGTAGTCCGGATGGCCGTTGTACCAGGCGACGAACTCCGTGGCGGCGCAGCTTCCCGGCAGATCCTCGCCCGGAATCCCCAGCGACTTGTCCGTCTGGGCTCCCGTCGCGTAGATGACGGCCGTGTAGTGGCGCATGAGCTCGGCGTGCGAAACGTCGACGCCGATCTCGACGTTGCCGAAGAAGCGGCAGCCGCGCTGCAGCGTCTCGCGGTCGAAGGTGTCCTGCAGACGCTTGATCTCCTGATGGTCCGGCGCCACTCCGCCGCGCAGCAGCCCCCATGGGGTGGGCAGCCGCTCGAAGAGGTCGATCTCCGCGTCGCCGCGGGCGCGCAGCAGGCAGCTCGCGGCGAACGCCCCGGCCGGTCCGGCACCGATGATCGCCACTCGAGGTCGCCTGCCGGGCATCATCCGGCGGTGCGCTCGGCGGTGCTCATCTCTTCGAAGAAGCGGCCGTTGAGATCCAGCGCGTAGTCGTACTTCTCCGGGAGCTCGAACTCGGCGAAGATCGCGTCAACGGGGCATGCCTCGACGCACGCGTCGCAGTCGATGCAGATCGCGGGATCGATGTAGAGCTGCTCTGCCGTCTCGAAATCCGGCGCTCCCGGTTTCGGATGGATGCAGTCCACGGGACAGACCTCGATGCACGAGTCGTCCTTGATGCAGCTTCCGGCGATGACGTAGGTCATGGTCCGAAGGCTACATACCTGCTAAAGCCGACCGCCCTTACCCCCTTTAGCTCCCGCTACTCACCGGTGGGGCCTGCGCGTGCGCGAGCCGCGGTCAGCCCTCGGCAGCGGCCAGCCGGCGGTCGATCTCCCTGAGCACGGTGATGCGGTTGCGGTTCGACGTCTCGTAGAGGCGAGCCACGGCGAGCGACTCCGGGCTGGCGGTCGCCAACCGGTCGTTGACCTCCTTGGCCGTCAGGCTGGCGTAGCCCTTCCACGGCTCGCCGATCGTGATCTGCGCGCCCGCGCCGTCGGCGGCTCCGGCATCGGCGGACTCGGCGACGACGACCGCCTCGCGGGAGACGTGCTCCTCGGCTGGCTCTGCCGGCGCAGTTGCGGGGGCGGGGGCGGCGGCAGCCGCGGCGGCGGCGGCGGGGGCGGCCGGTTGAGGATCGGGCGCACCCCCGCCTGCCGGCGCGGGCGGCGGCGGCTGGCGGGGCGTGGTCGACGCAGACCCGCGGGAGGACCGCGGCGGCGGTGGCCACGTCGACGGCGTCCGGCTCTGCGAGCGGCGCTCCGCGGCCATGCCGGCGACCTGACGGAGGGCCGACAGCGCGAGCGATCCGGCGCGGCGCGCGACGGTGAACGAGATGTCCGCGACGCGGGAGAGATTGTCGAGTGCTGGCATGGCGCTGCGCTACCCGCGTGGGGGCGCGCGGAAGCGCCCGCCCTACACCACGAGCCCGTGGCGAACGGTGTTCTCGGTCACGACGCGGGGCTCGACGAAGTGCAGCAGGTAGTCCGGGCCGCCGGCCTTCGTGCCGGTGCCCGACAGCCGGTTGCCGCCGAACGGCTGGCGCCCCACCATCGCGCCGGTCGTCGAGCGGTTGACGTAGAGGTTGCCGACCGGCGAGCGCGCGATCACGTGGGCGACCGTCCGCGGGTTGCGGCTGAACAGCCCGCCGGTGAGCGCAACCGGCAGGGCGTCCACGCGGTCGCACGCCTCGTCGACGTCGCGCACCGGCTCGACGGTCAGCAGCGGCCCGAAGATCTCCTCCCGCAGCAGCGGCGAGTCGGCCGGCAGACCGGTGGCGACGATCGGCGCGACGTACCAGCCCTCGTCTGGGACCTCGCTCATCCCGGTCGAGGTCTCGCCGGCCCGCGCGGCGAGCTGCGCATAACGGCGCACGCGCTCCTGCGCGTCGCGCTCGACGAGCGGCGGCACGTCGGTGGCGAAGTCGTCGGGCGGACCGACCTGCAGGCCGGCGACCGCGCCCGTCAGCCGCTCGACGAGCTCGTCGTGGAGCGCCTCGTGGACGAGCACGCGCGCGGCGGCGGAGCACTTCTGCCCGGCGTAGTCGAACGCCGACTCGACGATCGCCGGGATCGCTTCGTCGAGGTCGGCGTCGGAGTCGACGATGATGCAGTTCTTGCCGCCCATCTCGGCCACGACGCGCTTGAGCTGGCGCGCACCGGGCGGACCTCGGCGGCGGTGCGCAGCAGCTCGAGGCCCACCGGGCCCGAGCCGGTGAAGGCGATCGTCGCGACGTCGGGGTTGCGGGCAAGCGCGGCGCCGGCGTCGCCTTCGCCGGGCAGCAGCTCGATCGCATCGCCGGGGACGCCGCCCGCGCGCAGCGCCTCGACCACCCGCAGCCCTCAGCCCGGCGCCTGCTCGGCGGGCTTGA
>JAHWJM010000284.1 GCA_019348435.1 Actinomycetota bacterium | reverse complement strand
CGCTCTACGGCGACGACGAGCGCTACGTCGCGACGTACTTCGAGAAGTTCGGGCCGCAGACCTACTTCGTCGGCGACGCATCGCGCCAGGACGAAGACGAGTACTTCTGGGTCATCGGCCGCGTCGACGACGTGCTCAACGTCTCCGGCCATCGCATGTCGACAGCCGAGATCGAGTCGGCCGTCGTGTCGCATCCGAAGGTCGCCGAGTGCGCGACGATCGGCGCCGCCGACGAGGACACCGGCCAGTCGGTCGTCTGCTTCGTGACGCTCGAGGGCGACCTCGAGGGCACCGACGAGCTCGTCGCCGAGATCCGCGAGCACGTGGCGAAGAAGATCGGCAAGCTCGCGCGGCCCAAGCGGATCGTCTGGGCCGACGACCTGCCCAAGACCCGCTCGGGCAAGATCATGCGCCGCCTGCTGCGCGACATCGCCGAGGGCCGCGAGCTCGGCGACGTGACGACGTTGCGCGACCCGGCGGTGATGGCACAGCTCGAGAAGCGGATCGCCGCGCGGCGCGACGAGGAGTGACGTTCGCCGTCCGGTCGACGCTTGCGACGACGGGGGGGCGAAACCGCTAATCCGCGAACGGCAGCCGGTCGACGAGGTCGGTCATCTCGAAGACGCGGTGGACCTGCTTGGGCCCACGCAGCAGCGAGAAGCGGCCGTGGGCGGAGCGCTCGGCAGCCATCACGAGCAGGCGCAGCCCGGTGGAGTCGATGAAGTCCAGCCCGCCCAGGTCCACGACGATCGAGGTGGCATCGCTCGCCTCGGCTTCGCGCAGCGCCTCGTCGAGCCGCGGCGCGCCGTCGAGATCGAGCTCGCCGACGAGCTCGATGATGTGCGCTTCGTCCGCGCGCTCGCTGCGTACGCCGAGGCTGCCCAGCTTGCTGGTCTGCGTCGCTCGATCCCCCTCATCCATTGGCAGAGCCCTTCTGGTCTGAAAGCCGAGGATTCGGCCAGCCGGTCGCGAAGACCGCCTAGGAATCTATCAACGGTCAGCGGGCGTCGAGCTTGGCCTGCGTGCGCAGCTCGGAGACGATGCGCTCCAGACGCGGCTCGGTCTCTCGGTCCAGGTGCGTCATCGCGGCTGCCACGGAGGGATGGACGGCGGCGATGCGCTCGTGCATCGCGTGCGCGACGGCGCGATAGGAAGGGTGGCCCTCGCGACCGGAGCGCAGCTCGATGAGCTGCATCGCCTCGCGGGCGTTGAGATCGAGCACGTAGCGCAGCCGGTAGCCGAGGCACAGGGCGTACATCGCCGCGCGGCGGTCGTGGCCGGCGTCCAGCAGCCGCTCGTAGGCGTTCTGCGACGCCTCGAGCGCGTGGCGGTAGTCGTCGCCCACGCCGGCGTCGTCGAGCTCGTGGGGCACGCCTGCGCCCAGATCGGGCGTCAGAGCCTGCCACTGGCACGTCAGCATGCGATGGCGCTGCAGATCGCGAAAGGCGCCGTAGTCGCTGACGATCTCGAAGCGGTAGCGCAGCGCCTCCAGCCCGCGGCCGGGACGGTGGCGGCGGTTGGCGCGCTCACCCATGAGGTCGGCGAGCAGGGCGCCGCGCGTCTCGTCGTCGAGTGAGGCGAGCGCCTCTCGAGTGGTCCGCTCACCGGTCGCGGACGCCTCGAAGAGCAGCGCGCAGAGCATGAGGTCCTCGTCGCCGTCGTGGTGCACGAGGCGCACCGACGGCCCACCGGCGCCGTCGTCGCCCGCTGCGCGGTCAAGGCCGAGGCGCGCCGCCCACCGCTCGGCGCTCTGCTCGCGCCGCTGCAGGTAGGCGATCCACTCGCCGCCGCGGTCCGGGCGCTCGACGCGCGAGACGAAGCTCGGCATGACCGCCTGGACGGCGTCGAGGATGCCGCGGCCGTAGTGGCGCGCCTCGGGCAGCGGGTGCGCGAGCAGGTGCAGGATGAGCTGCTCGTAGGTCTGGCCGGTGGCGAAGATCCCCATGTGCGAGAGCGACGCGGCGGGCAGCAGCCCGCGCAGGAGGTCCAGCGCCTTGGCCTTGATCGCGCGCGCATGCGCCTGCGGCGACGCGCCCGCGGCCGGCGGATAACGCTCGGCGGCCCAGGCCTGCACCTTCGGCAGCGCCGCCGAGTAGATGCCGAAGATCTCGTCCATCGCCGCCTCGTAGCCGGGGCCGAGCTCGGCGTCGCGGTAGTAGCGGTACCGCGCGGTGCCCTCGATCGGGGCGTCGTAGGCGATGTAGCGCGTGGACTGCTCGAGATAGGCGCCCAGCCGCGGGCGCTGCAGGACCTTCGTCAGGACGTTCGAGACCCATTCGCAGGCCACGTGCGCACCGCCGAGCTGCGCGACGGAGTCGTCGCCGTAGCCGACGAAGATGCGTTCGTAGAGGTCGGCGGCGCGTGCTCCCTCGGCGTTGTCATAGCCCGCATCGACCTCCGGCAGCGATGCTGCGAACTCGTCGAGGAACATCCGGCGCAGCGTCCCCGGATAGCGCGAGTAGCGCGCGAACAGCGCGCCCTTGACCGTCTCGGGCAGGTTGACGAGCGCGAAGACGGGCCGGTCGATGTTCGTGACGTGCGCCTCGAGGCGAGCGCGCTCGGCGGCGCTGAAGGTCTCGACGGGGTACTCCACGGGGGCGGAAGGGTAGCGCCCGCCCCGGCGGCTCAGACGCCCTGCTGAACCGCCGCCATCGCGACCGTCTCGACGACGAGGTCGAGGTCGTCGGTGACGTGCAGCAGGTCGAGGTCTTCGGGCGAGATCTTGCCTTCGGCGGCGGCGGTGTCGCGCAGCCAGTCGACGAGGCCGCACCAGTACGCGGTGCCGACGAGGATGAGCGGAAACGACCGGATCTTCTCGGTCTGGATGAGGCACAGGGCCTCGAAGAGTTCGTCGAACGTGCCGAAGCCGCCGGGCAGGACCACGAACGCGTTGGCGTAGCGCACGAACATGACCTTGCGACAGAAGAAGTAGTGGAAGTCCAGCGAGCGATCGACCCAGCGCTGCGCGTGGGCCTGCTCGAACGGCAGATCGATGTTCAGTCCGATCGAGAGCGCCGCCGCCTCGCGGGCGCCGCGGTTGGCGGCCTCCATGGCGCCCGGGCCGCCGCCGGTGATGACGGCGAAGCCCGCGGCCCCGAGCCGCCGGCCGACGTCGCGGGCCAGCTCGTACTCCGGCGAGCCCGGCGCGGTTCGCGCGGAGCCGAAGACCGACACCGCGCGGTGCACGTCGGCCAGCTCGCGAAAGCCCATCTCCAGCTCGGCCGCCATCCGCTCGACCTGGTCGGCGAGCCGGTCGAGCAGGTCGTCGGCGATCACCTGCACCCGCTCCCGCAGCGCCTCGACGGCTCGGGCGGTGAACACCCGCGAGACCAGTCGCCGGTACCTCGTGTGGTCCGGAGGCTCCACGACCAGCAGCGACGGCGGGTCGATCGGGCCGAGCGCCTTCGGGTCGCGCGTCAGGTCGACGAGACGCTGGTAGAGGTCGTTGGTCTCGTGAAGCAGGCCCGAGCCGGGCGGTCCCACGCGCGGCGGATTCGCATCGGGATAGTTGTCGTACGCCCCCAGGCCGAACTGCACGTCGGCCCCGGCCGTGATGAGCGCGTTGACGATGTCTTCTAGAGCCTCGCCCATCCCGACCAGGAACGGCTTCTGGCTGGACGAGGTGTCGACGAGGAAGTAGACATCTAACGGCGTCTTCGACTTCGGCAGCAGCAGCTCGTAGGGCACGGTCTTGGAGTCACCCGCGTCGATCCGGATCACCCGCTTCTTCGGCGTCAGCTTCGCCGGCTGCGGCGCTGGCGGGACCCCCGGGGGCAGCAAGTTGGGGTCGGGCCGGACCGTCGTCCCCGGCGGGATCCTCACGTCGGTCCCGGTCGGACCGCGGTAGACCGATGTCGCCGCGGCGAGGACATCATACGGACGCGCCCCGCCAGCGAGCATCGCCGTGGCGCCGACCGACGCGGCGAGGAACCGCCGCCGCGAGATGGACCCACTGGAATCGTTCATCGCCATACCTGCCTTCGGCCTCGCCGATCAGCGCCGGCTTGTCCCGCCGGTGCGACTTCGCGTGCCGATCGACCGCGTTGTACACGTAGTTGAACCTGCCGCCGACGA
>JAHWJM010000283.1 GCA_019348435.1 Actinomycetota bacterium | reverse complement strand
GGCCAGCCGCCGCCCGTCCTCGGCGACGACGCGAAGCTCGCGCTCCGCGCCTACGACTGGCCCGGCAACGTCCGCGAGCTGCGCAACGCCATCGAGCGTGCCGTGGTCGTGCAATCGACCGGCACGATCACCGCGGATGATCTCCCCGATCGCGTCCGCGAGGCCGGGCACCGCGCGCGGCCTGCGCTCGCGGACGGTCCGCTCAAGGAGCAGCTGCGCGACGGCACGTCGATCGCCGACATCGCGAAGGCCAACGGGAAGTCGCTCACGGACGTGCGCTCAGCCGTCAGGGCCGCCGTCAAGACGCGCCTGGAGCAGGCCGTCAAGGCGGGTGACCTCACGGAGAAGCAGGCCGACGCGATCCTTGGGCGCGTCGAGGCTCGCGTGGCGATGCTCGGCTCCGGCAAGCGCCTGCGCCTGCGCTGACGCACAGCGCGACGCGGCGCATTAGGCTGCCGGCGGTGCTCAAGAAGGTGCTGCCCCGAGCAGCCAAGATCGTCGCCCTCGTGGTGGTTCTCGCGGGCGGCGCCTATGCCGTGAAGACGCTGCTGCTCGACGACGACGAGAGCGCGGCCGCCCCACGGATCAGCGTCAGCGTCCTGCCGCCCGGGACGTTCGCCGCGGCGCATCGGTACGCGCCGTACTACGTCGTCCCGCGCAAGCGCTTCGCCGACCCGTCGAAGCTGACGCGCACCGAGCGCAACAACCTCCTCACGAAGCCCGAGAGCGCGCTGCGCAAGGGCGCGCTCGCGGGCAGCCCGCAGATCGTCCGTCTCTCGCTGCGCGCCACTTCCGACGATCCGGTCACGGTCGAGGCCGTCCGCGCGAAGGTCATCAGCGACGCGCGGCCGCTGCGCGGCTGGTTCACCGCCTCGCCGGGCTGCGTGTTCGAGCCGGTCCGCCGGGCAAGGCTCAACCTCGACTCCCCGCGTGCGGCGACGCGCTACGTCGGCGCCGACAAGCGCAGCTCCAAGACGCTCTCCTTCGAGATCGGGCGCGCCGAACCGCAGGTCGTCGAGCTGCAGGCGTCGACGCGAGATCACCGCGTCGCGTGGGTGGCGGAGCTGACGGTGCGCAACGAGGACGGCGACGCATCGACGATCACCGTCGACGACGGCGGCAGGCCCTTTCGCGTCACGTCGGAGCGCTCCAGCCAGTCCTACCGGCCGATCTACGGCCAGTCGGGGATCATCGGCTACGCGCGCCAGAAGGCGGGCTTCGACGGCTGCTGAGCAGCCGCGCGAGCCGCGAGCGCTCAGTGCGCGCGCTCTCGCCAGCGCAGCAGCCCCAGCAGCAGGTCGACGTGCCCCTTGGCGTCGTCGAGCGCGTGGTGCGTCTTTGAGTCCTTCGGGCCGAGCAGCGCGCTCGGCATGCGGCGCTTGATCGCGTCGCGCACCGCGCTGTCGGCGAGCACGGCGTAGGCGGACTTCAGGTCGAGGTGCGCGGACTGGCCGAACGGGCTGCGGCCGGCGTATTCGTGCAGGTAGTACTGGGTGAACTGCCAGACGAAGCCGAGCGGATAGGCCGCGAGCACCGGCAGCGCGTCGTGTTCGGCCGCGCGCGCGCCGATCCAGGCGGCGAATTCGGGCAGCGCCTCCTCAGGCGCGCGGCCGTCGCGCATGAGCGTCGCGCGGTCGAAGCCGGTGACGCGCAGCGCCTTCTCGACGTAGCGGTCGCTGATCGGGCGCAGGACGGCGTAGAAGATGTTCGCGTCGTCGCCGGCGTCCAGCGGCTGGACGTTGCCCTCGTCGTCGCGCAGCGCGGCGGCGCAGGCGCCGAGTGAGACGATCGAGCTCGTGCCCGGCACGTGGCCGTCGGGCTCGACGTCGACCGAGATGTACAGCTCGCGCGTCACGGCGTGGAGCCTCGCATCCTGCGCCCGGACGGACAAGATCAGCGAGCGCCCTCATGCGCCCGGCTGCCGGTCGCGCGTACACCCAGCACGGGTGTAGGCTGGCGCGCATGAGGTCCCGATGAAGATCGCCGTCGCTGGAAAGGGCGGAGTAGGCAAGACGACGGTGTCGGGCACGGTCGCCCGAGCACTCGCGCGCAGCGGCCACACGGTCCTCGCGCTGGACGGCGATCTGAACCCGATGCTCGGCGTGTCGCTCGGTGTCGGAGGCGAGCAGACCGAGCTCATCGTGGCGGCTCGCCAGGCGGTCGCCGCCGGCGAGGAGGAGCACGCGCCGACGATCGAGGAGATCGTGAAGCGCTTCGGCGCCGACGCCCCTGACGGGGTGCGGATGGTCATCGCCTCGCGCGTGGAGTTCATGGATCCGGGCTGCATGTGCTGCGGGGTCAATCCGGTGAACCTCGTGCGCCAGCTCGAGCACGGCGAGCGCACCGTCGTCTGCGACCTCGAGGCCGGCATCGGCACGATCGAGCGCATCGAGACGGGCGTCGTCGACGTCCTGCTCGTCGTCGCCAACCCGACCGGCAAGTCGCTCGAGGTCGCGCGCCGCGCGATCGAGATCGCCGACGGGATCACCGAGATCGTCGTCGTCGCCAACCGCGTCGCCGGCGACTCCGATCTCGAGCTCATGCGCGAGGTGCTCGGCGACCGCGAGCTGTTCGTCATCCCGGAGGACGCCGTCATCGCCGCGGCCGACCGCGAGGGGCTGGCGCCGATCGATCTCGATCCCGATTCGCCCGGCGTCGCCGCCCTCGTGCGCCTCGCCGAGCGCGTCGCCGGCGCACCGGTCGCAGCCTGACCGCGCCGGCGCAGTCCCAGCCGATGCCGGACGCAGCGGGTGACGCGCTCGTGCCGTTGAGGATCGCCGTCGCGGGCAAGGGCGGTTCGGGCAAGTCCGTGCTCTCGGGGACGATGGCGCGGTTGATCGCGCGTCGGGGCGGCCGCGTCCTCGCGCTCGACTCCGACCTGCTGCCCGGCCTGTCGATGAGCCTGGGCAGCGGCCCGGACCCGGCCGAGGCGCCGCTGTGGGGCGCGACGCAGAAGAAGCCCGACGGCCGCGGCTACATGTGGGGCGAGGGCATGCACGCGGCGCTCGCTGCGCAGCGCTTCGCGCTCGACGCGCCCGACGGCGTGCGCCTGCTGCTGCGCGGCAAGCAGCGGCCCGAGGGCTTCGGCGCGGTCATCGGCGCGAGCCAGACGTTCTGGGAGGTCGTCCACGGGCTCGTCGACGCGCCCGAGTTTCGCGACTGGACGCTGATCGGCGACCTGCCGGCCGGGCAGTACCAGGTCGCCGACGACTGGGCGCCCTACGCGCGCATCTACCTCGTGGTCGTACAGCCGACGATGCAGTCCGCGCTGACCGGGCGCCGGATCCTGCGCGTCGCGCGCATGCGCGCGCCGGAGGCGCGCCACCTCGTCATCGCCAACCGCGTGCGCGACGAGGACGACGTGCGCCACGTCGAGAAGCTCGTCGGCGAGCCCGCGTTCGCGTCGCTGCCGGTCGACGAGGACGTCGCGGCGGCCGCGACGATCTTCGCGGAGACCGTCAAGCGCCTGCGCGACGCCGGCGGCGCCTTCGTCTGAACCGGCGCGTTGCTCCGACGTTTTCGCCGGGAGGTCGGCGACATCGCCGGACTAACCGGCGGGCCGGACCGGGGGCGGAGCGCTCCGGGGTCAGCCGGCCGTCAGCCCGCCGTCGACAACGAGTGCGGTGCCGGTCGCGAACGCGGCGTCGTCGGAGGCGAGGTACAGCGCTGCCTTGGCAATCTCGCTCGGCGTGCCGAGGCGCCCGACCGGCTGTGGGTGGCCGACATCACCTACGTGCCGACGTGGTCGGGCTTCGTCTACGTCTCGTTCGTGATCGATGTCTACAGCCGCATGATCGTGGGCTGGCAGCTGGCGACGCATCTGCGCACCGACTTGGCATTAGACGCCTTGGATATGGCGATGTGGTTGCGCAACGACCGGCTCGACGGGCTCGTGCACCACTCAGACCGCGGGTCGCAATACCTGTCGATTCGCTACTCAGAACGCCTCGGAGAGGCCGGCGCAGTCGCGTCGGTCGGCTCACGCGGCGACAGCTACGACAACGCTCTGGCCGAATCCACGATCGGGCTTTACAAGACCGAGCTCGTGCGCCGCCGCGGCCCCTGGCGCGGCCTGGATGACCTCG
>JAHWJM010000282.1 GCA_019348435.1 Actinomycetota bacterium | reverse complement strand
TGAGCTCGTCATGGCTTCCCGGCGTGGGGCTGGCGCGGCGCATTCGCGACCGGGCACACCTCATCTGTGATCGACCGCGAGACCGGGGGCGGCGAGAATCTCGCCGCGCAAGGCTTGAAGCTCCGGCGGCTGCTGACGATGGGCCAGCTTCGCGGCCGCGGCGAGCCGCGTAACCGCGAGTCAGGAGTGTCTGACGACGCGTGGGCGCTTGCGCGACGACCGAACGCGGCACGTGCGGCCGTTGCCTCGGCGCCGCGACGTCTTGCTCTTCGTGACCGCTCGGCGTGCCTTGCTCGTAGCGGCGCAGCGTCCTGCTGCGCGCGGGGAGTGTGCCGGTCGTGGGCACGTCGCGGCGGGCTTCTGGCACCGCGGGCCTCGTCTGCGTGCGAGGTCGAGCGCCTTACGGGCGCCCCATGTCGGCGCGGGCGTCGCCTCGCGCAGACGGTAGTCGGCGCTGGCGGCGCCGACGAACAGCGGGTCGGCCTGGATGCCGCCCGACTGCAGCCCTGTCCATGCCACGAACGTGCCCAGCGACCGCGTGTTTCCGCGCCCCGCGACGTAGCCGACATAGCGACCCAGGCGGTTGAAGAGGAGGTTGTCGTCGATGACGACCGACCGCGGGAGCCCCGAATCGATGCTCAGCAGCTTGTCGCCGCTCGAGACGGCGATGTTGCGCACGACGCGAAGACCCTCGATCGAGCCGCCGAAGCTGTCGGCCTCGGCGTTGACGTCGATCGCGAACTTGTCGAAGTCGTCGAGCGTGTTGTTGGCGACGAGCATGTCCTTCGCGCAGCGCAGGATCAAGCCCATCGCCGGTTTGCTGCGGCTGGCGCCGTAGGCGACGTTGCCGGTGAAGCTGTTGCCGGCGCACGGCAACGTTCCGTCGGTGCCGGTCTCCATCACGTTCTGGTTGTTCCACACGACGTTGTCGCGAATCGTCAGGCCGCTTGCCGCATAGACCTCGAATGCGCCGCCGTCGAAGCCGTAGTCATGTGACGTGCCGCGATTGCCCCACGCGCGGTTGCCCTCGACGGTCAGCGGACCCCTCGTGCGATAGAAGACCATCGCGTTGGCGCCGCGATCGTTGCCGCGCTGCTCGTCATCGACGATCAGCCGGTCGTTGTCATGCACGTCGTTGCCGACGATCCGCACCCCGGCGCCCGCGCGCGAGACCTGCAGGCCCGTCTCGTTCTTGGATAGCCGGCTTGACGCGACGAGCGTGTGGGTGACGTCCTCCAGCAGCAATCCGAAACTGCGGTTGTCATGGACGTAGAGGTCCGACAGCACGACGCGCGAACTGCCGCCGCGGACCCTGATTCCGGCGCCCCAGCGCGTCGGGTTGCCCGCCACCTCCAGACCGCTGAGCTTCACGTCGTGCACGCCGTCGAGCAGCACGACCGAGTTCGAGGAGCCGCTCGGGGTGATCCTCGGGCGGGCCGCGCCGGGAACTGCGCCGATCGTGATCGGCGCGTCGGCGCTGCCGGACACCGTCATTCGAAATCCTCCGTAGGTCCCGGGCGAGACGAGCACGCGATCGCCTGGCCCGGCGACCGCCACCGCACGGGCGCGAGCGGCGCAGATTCGGAGCCCTCGGCGCGATCGTCACCGTGAGTGGCGACGTGGATGACGGCGGCAGGGGCGACCGTTGTGCCACCGCACGCCGAGATCGCGAGTGCGGCCACTACGACCTGGACGACGGCCACGACAGAGCGTCGAAGGGTGATCACACGGGGCGCATCGGCAGTTGGCGGCGACAGCATGAGCGAGCGCCGCCCGACGGACTGCCGAGGCAGCACGGTCGAGCCGCTCGACGTGTCCCGCCACGCAGTCGTCCGAAGACCGCGCTCGTGGCCGCTGCCACGTCGGCTCGGATCGAAATCGCGTCGGCTCATACAGCGTTGCCCAGTTGCCGCATGCTTTCCGGCCTCGGCTCGTTTCGTCACAGAGGGGTACTGACGGTCTGACCGCTACCGGAATGGAGTACGAGATCGTGGCGAGTGTCGGCGGTGGGACTTGCGTTCATGTCGCTGCGGCTCAAGCGTCTACTGTGGCGGGTTTTCGCGCAGTCAGCCCGTCGCCCGCTGCGGTCGTGGTGACCGCAAGTTGGCGACGGTAGATCGTGGCTCCGGCGGTGTACCCGAGCGTGGTGCTCAGCAGCCCTCCGACGATCGCGGCCACGCGGCCGGCGGCCACGTGGCCTGTCCCGGCGCAACCGACGCCGGCGGCCGCCCGTGCGACGGCGCGCGGCAGCGTCCGCGTCACGTACCGACGCTCGCTCGACAGCGCCTCCGCGCTGGTCGACAGCCGCGCGATCCGCGCCTTGGAAAGGCCCTCGTGCCAGCAGCGGGAAGCGAAGTAGCGGGGCCGCAGGCGGTCCGCACTGACATGGTGATCGACGATGGCGTCCGGGACCGCGACGACCTGCGCTCCCGGGATCGAGCGCCGGACCCGGATGCACAGCTCGGTCTCCTCGCAGCCGAGCGGGCGCCGACCGAGCCGCCCGACGTCCGGATCGAACCCCCCGACGATGCCGATCGCGCTGCCGCGGAACGCCATGTTGCAACCGATGACGTTGCGGACCGGCCCGTCCTCGGTCATGCCGCGATACGAGCAGCCCACCACCCACAGGAACTCGTCGGGAAACCAGCGCGGAGCGACGTCCGGCCACAGCGGCTCCGCGCGACCTCCTGTCACCATGACGCTCTCGTCGGCGAACGGACGCACGAGCGCCGCCAGCCACCCCGGACGCGGCACCGCATCGTCGTCGACGAACGCGACGATGTCTCCGCGAGCGAGCCGCAGGCCGGTGTTGCGCGCGTCCGACAAGCCGCGCCGGCCGGCGTTGGCGACCACGCTGACGCGGACGCCGAGGCGCTGCGCGAGCGCGCGTTGCAGATCGGGCTCGTGATCGACGACGAGGATCACCTCGTGTGGCGGCTGCTCCTGACCTTCGATCGCCCGCACGCACGCAAGCGTCTCGTCCAGCCGCCGCATCGTGTGGGCGCAGACGACCACGGACGTGTCGGAGGCAGAAGGTGGCATCGAAATGACCCGCGAAGCGACAAGATATCGCCCGTCGGCCGCGAAGAGGGGGAGCACGGGTGCGACTATCGGTAGGTGGCCTCCTCGTCGTCGAGCTCGGCGGAGACTGGGAACCCCGCGCTCGTGCCGAGTTCGATCCGTGCCCGGTTGCTCCGCGCGACGCGGGGGTCGACATCGAGGTGGTGCGGCGCCTCTGCGTGGCGCTGCCGGCCGACGCGCAGATCGCGGGCGACGGCGGCGACGGCTGGTTGAGCGCGCTCGCGGGGCAGCGGCTGCACCTCGTGCGCGGCGGCGGCGGCGCGTGCGTCATAGATGGCGCGCCCGGTGACCTGCCGCTGCGAATCACGGCCGACGCTGTGCTGCCGACGTGGGTCCTCATGCGCGAGGTCGTGCGTCCGCTGCTGCAGCTAGGGCTTGCGATGCGTGGCGCGGCGATCGTGCACGCGGCGGCAGTGGCGCGGCCCGGCGTCGGGATCCTGATCGCCGGCTGGTCGGAGAGCGGCAAGACCGAGGTCGCCCTCGCGCTGGCCGAGCGCGGCTGGAGCTTCGTCGCCGACAAGTGGAGCGTGCTCGACGGGGAGCTGCGGATCGCGCCGTTTCCGATCGGCGTGGGAGTTCGCGCCTGGGTACTCGAGTCGCTGCCGCAGCTTCGCACGGCGCTGCCGGCCACGAGGCGCGCGCGGCTGCGCGCGGCGGCCAGGACGAGCGATCTCGTCGCGCGCGCGCCGGCGCGCGCGCGGTCGCAACTGGCAGGGGTGCTTGCCGATACGGCGCGCCGCGCATGCGCGCAAGCCGAGCGGCTGTCGCTGCCGCTTTCGGCGGTGCAGGAGATCTACCGAGGCGCTGCGGTACCGCCGCACCCTCCGCTCACACACGTCGTCGTGCTCCGTACGGTCGCAGCCGGCCGGCCCGCGGCGCGGCCGCTGGAGCCGGCAAGCGCCCTGCCGCGACTGCGCGAGTCCGCCGCATACGAGCGGCGCCATGGGCTCGCGCTGCTGCTGCGCCGGCGCTTTGCGGGTGGCGAGGACCGCGTGGCCGCGCTGCTGGC
>JAHWJM010000281.1 GCA_019348435.1 Actinomycetota bacterium | reverse complement strand
CTCGGCGATCTGGTTGAGCCCGTCGTAGTCGTCGGCCAGCAGCATCTCCGTGGCCTTGCGCGAGCCCTGCGAGTTCACGCGCTCGCCGACCATCGTCGGCCGCGGCTCCTGCACGAGCGGCGTGGCGGTGATCATCGAGCTGACGTGCACCTCGCGCGGGGCCGGACGCGGCTTGGCGCGGCGTCCGCGCAGGCTTTCGGCTAGCACGCGGATGTGGTCGGGCGTCGTGCCGCAGCAGCCGCCGACGATGCTCACGTCGTAGCGGTCGACGAACTCGATCAGCGTCTTGGCGAACTCCTCCGGGCCCTCGGGGAAGATCGTCTCGCCGTCCGGCCCCTGGATCGGGATGCCGGCGTTCGGCACGCAGGCGACGGGGACCGGCGAGAACTCGCTGAGAAAGCGGATCGCGTCGCGCATGTCCTCTGGTCCGGTCGAGCAGTTCAGCCCGATCGCGGCGACGCCGAGCGCCTCGAGCGTCGCCAGCACAGCCGAGATGTCGGTGCCCAGCAGCATCTTGCCGCCGTTGGGCAGCAGCGAGACGTGCGTCTGGATCGGGACCTCGCGGTCGGCGCGCTTCATCGCCTCGCGGGCGCCGAAGATCGCCGCCTTGACCTCGAGGATGTCCTGCGCGGTCTCGATGAGGATGACGTCGACGCCGCCCTCGACAAGGCCGAGAGCCTGCTCGGCGAAGCCGTCGGCGAGGGTGCGGAAGGAGATGTTGCCGAGCGTCGGGTCGTCGGAGGCGGGCAGGTAGCCCGTGGGGCCGATCGAGCCGGCGACGTAGCGCCCCTCCCCGGCCACCTTGCGCGCGATCTGCGCCGCGCGGCGATTGATCTCGTGTGTCTCGGCGCCCAGTCCCCACTCGTCGAGCTTCAGGCGGCTGGCCTGGAAGGTGCCGGTCTGCAGCGCATCGGCGCCGGCCTCGATGAAGGACTCGTGGACGTGCTCGATGACGTCGGGGCGGTTGAGGACGAGCGCCTCGTGGGCGCGTCCGGGCAGCTTGTAGTCGTGCTCGAGCGACAGATCGAGCTGCTCGAGCGTGGCGCCCATCCCGCCCTCGAACAGGACGACGTGGGTGCGGATGGCCGAGGTGTAGTCGCGCATGGCGCCCCGTAGGCTAGGCGAAGACGCTGTCAAGCCCGGCGCCGCGCCAGGCTTGCGATCTCACGCGGCGATCGATCGATGCATGCTGAGGTGCGCCTCGAGCGCCTCCACATGCTGGTGCTCGAGCGAGCGGACGCGCTGCACCCAGGGGCCGCTCACGCGATGCGCGAAGGCTGGATCGCCGCCGCCGAGCGCTCCGGCGAGCGCCCGCCAGGCATCGGCGAGGTCGTCGCAGACGAGCGCCGCGTGGCCGAGCTGCGGCGAACCGAGCAGCGCCGCCGCCTCGTGCAGGAAGCGAGCCTGCAGCGAGCGATACAGCGCGCCGCCGGTGCCGCCGTCGCGGATCCTGAAGCGCAGCGCGTCGAGCGTGAGGCCCAGCCGCGGACCGGCGGCCTCGGGCAACGCCGGCCAGGCGTCGGCGAGCGCGTCGGCGGCGGCGAGCCCCGCGCGCACGTGGGGATGATCCGGACGCGGCGGCCGGCGCATCGCCTCCACGACGCGGCCGAGGGCTGCGGCGACGGCCGCCCGCGGATCGGCCAGCCGGCTCGGGCGCACGCCGAGCGCCAGCAGGGCGTGGTGGGCGGGCTCCGGCCAGCCGTGCGAAGCGCGCGCGGCGGCCAGCGCATCGAGCCCGCAGCGCTGCGGCTCCGGGAAGCTTGCGTCGGCGACCCACGCCACGCCGGCAACGGGATCGACGCTCGTCACGAGGATCGCGTGGCGCGTGTCGTGGCGGTCGCCGTCGCGGTAGTCCAGCTCGGCGAGGTCGGCGCGCACGAGCGCGGGGTGACCGGCGGCGAGCGCCGCCCGCAGCAGCTCGCGGCCGGTGGCAGGGTCAGAGCTCGTACGCCAATGCGCGGAGATCCCGAGGTGCGCGCAGAGCTCGAGCTCCAGCGATGGCGCGCGGCCCTCGACGTCGATCGTCGGCACGGCGGCCTCCGCGATCCGCACGCGCAGGTCCAGCGCGCCGGAGAAGCCGAAGATCGCCCCCTCCGACAGCGGCTCGGGCGCGTAGGAGAGCCTGAGGTGCTCGAGGAGGTCGCGCAGTGCGCCGCTGGCGGCGTGATCGGCCACGCGGTGGCGCAGGACCGGGGCGATCAACGGCGAGGACACCGTCATCGACCGGCGCCCGCCTTACGCGAGAACTCCGTCAGCTCGCCGTGCATGGTCCCTGGGCGTTACTTACACCTGAACACTGTTCATCGGCTTGGGGTGCCGACGAGCGCGTCCAAGAGGCGATCCAGCGTCGCCTGTGGGTCGCGGGTCAGCCGGCTGTGCACCTGCGAGGGCTGGATGACCGTGGAGGCGGGGGCGACGACCCAGCCGAAGCGCTCGGCCGACCTGTGCGCGCATGTCGAGAAAGCGCGCTGGCGGCAGAACACGACGACGCCGGCGTTGAGCCGCTCGCCGCGTTCGACGCGCGGCACGACGCGCAGGATCGCGGCGAGGGCAACGTCGACGGCTCGGCAGCGACCCGCCCTCGCGCAGGGCCTCCACGTAGCGGGTGGCGGTGACGGTGCGCAGCGGGCCGATGATCGAGCACTCCGAGGCCTCGATGTAGATCCGCTCGGTCGTAATCTTGGGCGCGTATGCGAGATAGCGGCATCGATGGCGAGCCGCCCGTGATACGCCGACGCGCACCGGCCACGATCATCACGTACATCGCGCTGATCTCGGTCGTGCTCGTCATCGGGTTCGTCGAGTTCGGGCTGGCCCCGGCATGGCTGCTGGGGTCGGCCGTCCTCGCCGGCGCGGCGGTCGGGCTGCACCTCGGCATTCGGCTCGTGTGGTTCCTCGCGATCACCTTCCACGTGGTGAACCTGCTGGCGACGGTGGGCTTCGAGCCGAGATGGTCGACCGTGCTCTTCCAGGTCGCGCTGCTGGCCTTGCTGCTGGCGCCGCCATCTCGCCGCCACTTCCGGCGCCAGAGGTCTGAGGCGCAGGAGCGCGGCTCGCGAGCCGGCCGTGTGTTGCGGCTTGCCGCCACCGTGCTCGCGGGACTGCTGCTGGGCCTCGTCGTCTACGGCGCGCTGCTCGCACCCGGCCCCGTCAGCGGGGACCTCGAACTCGTGCGCGGCGACCGCCCCGGGTTGCGCGTGCTGTTCGTCGGTAACGCGCTCACCAGCAACAACGCGATGCCGCGCACGGTGCGCCGGCTCGGCGACAGCCAGCCGGGAGGGGAGCCGATCTTCGCAGTCCGCTACGCCAAGCGCGGAGCGATGCTCGAGAAGGCTGTCGACGACGACCGGCTGGCGGAACTCCTCGATGACGAGCGTTGGGATTTCGTCGTCCTCCAGGAGCACAGCCAGGTCGCGTCGCAGCCGGCCGAGCGCGAGGACCACATGCTTGCGGCAGCGATCGGGCTCGACCGCATGGCCAAGCGCGCCGGCGCACGAACGGTCCTGTTCGCGAACCCCGGCTACGAGGACGGCGACCGCGACAAGGTGCCGGGCGACACGTACGAAGCCATGCAGCAGCGGCTGAGTCAGGCGTACCTCAAGCTTGCTTCGACGCTGTCGGCGACGCTCGCACCGCTCGGAGCCGCGTGGGCGCACGCGCGTCGTACGCACCCGTACCTGGAGCTCTGGAGCGACGACGGCATCCGCCCCAGCGAGGCCGGCTCGTACCTGACGGCGTGCGTCCTATACGCGGTGCTGACGAACCGCGATCCGACGGGCAGCCGCTTTGACGCCGGGTTGGATCTCCGCGTGGCGCAGCAGCTACCACGGATCGCCGAGCAGATCGCGCGTCCACGCTCGTAGCGAGCCGCCGCCGGCTCGTACGTCGCAAAGACGGCGGCTCGGTTGGGCGAAGACGGCAGAAAGCCCCGTGTTCCGAGGCTTTCCGTTGCTGCACGGTTCCTCGTGGCGGCTACTTGATGAACAGGATCTCCGAGTACTTCGGCAGAGGCCACAGGTCGTCGGCGACGAGCCGCTCGAGGCGGTCGGCCACCGCGCGGACGTCGATCATCGCGCTGAGGACGGTGTCGCGGAAGTAC
>JAHWJM010000280.1 GCA_019348435.1 Actinomycetota bacterium | reverse complement strand
CATGCCGGCGATCGAGGTCAGCAGCATCGCGTGGTACTCCCCGTGAGCGGCCTCGCGCGGCGCGACGTGGCGCCAGGAGAGCAGCACGGCGGCGATCCCGGCGACGCAGAAGAGGATCGTCAGAAACAGCGTCAGCTCGTCGAGGCGCAGCGCGCCGGCGATCAGGTCCTTGCGCTCGCCCCACTGGCCGATGCTCAGGCCGATCGCGATCGCGAGCGTCGCGATCGACAGCAGCGGCACCGCGGTCTCGCGGGCGCCACGCGAGCGCGCGAGCCCGACGATGAGCACGACGAGCGCGCCGGTCAGGACCGCGATCAGCGGCGAGATCCCGGCCCAGTCGATGTGCGGCGCGGAGATCTTCTCGGCGGCGGCGATCATCAGGGGGTCTCCTCGAGCGGCGCGTACGACGTCCAGCCGGCCGGCGTCTCGACGGCGACGGCGGGCGGCGGCGAGATCACGGCCGTCACGCTCTGCTCGCTGCGCTCCAACGCGAACTGCGGATACAGCGCGATCGCCAGGATGAGCAGGACGAGCGGCACGAGCACGAGCCCCTCGCGCAGCGAGATCTCACGCGACTCGACGCGCGGACCCGTGCGGTTGTGCACCGCCCCGATGTACAGGCGCAGCCCGTAGACGGCGGCCAGCACCACGCCGGTGCTGGCAACGATCGCGATGGCCACCTTCTCGGTGAAGACGCCGAGCAGGATGTAGAACTCGGCGACGAAGTTCGCGGAGCCCGGCATCGCCAGCGTCGCGAAGGCGACGATCAGGAACATCGCCGCGAGCACGGGCGCGCGCATGCCGATGCCGCCCATGTCGCGCAGGTCCTGCGAACCGCCTGCCCGCGCCGCCAGCAGCGCGACGATGAAGAACGCCGGCGCGACGACGAGCCCGTGGTTGAAGGCCTGCAGCAGCGCGCCCTGGGCGCCCTGGTCGTTGAGCGCGAAGATCCCGAGCGTGATGAAGCCGAGCTGCGCGACCGACGAGTAGCCGAGGATCAGGCGCGTCTCGGTCGTCGTGAACGCCATCGCCGAGCCGTACAGGATCGAGGCCAGCGCGATGAGCAGCAACAGGGTCTGGAAGTTCTGGCTGGCGTCGGGGAAGAGCGGCAGGCAGATCTTCAGGAAGCCGTAGGCGGCGACCTTGCTCAGCACGCCCGAGAAGACCGCGAGCACCGGCAGCGGCATGCAGCGGTAGCCGTCGGGCATCCAGCCGTGCAGCGGGAAGGCCGGCATCTTCACGAGGAACGCGGCCGCGAAGAACAGGAAGATCCAGTTCTGCGAGGACTCCGCGAGCGGGCGCTGCGCGAGGTCGGAGAACGCGAACGACAGCTCGGCGGGCCCTTCCGCCGCCAGCACGCCGGTCGCGATCGCCGCCGTCAGCATGAGCAGCGAGCCGACGAGCGTGTAGATGACGAGCTTCATCGTCGCCTGCACCCGGCGCCCCTCGCCCCACTGGCCGGTGAGGAAGAAGAACGGCACGAGCATGAGGTCGAAGAAGACGACGAAGAGGGCCAGGTCCTGCGCGAGCAGCGCGCCGAGGACCGCTGTCTCGGCGAGCATGAAATGCAAGTAGAAGAGGCGCGGGCGGTCCCACTCGCGGTGCGTCGCCCACAGCGTGCAGAAGAACCACAGGATCGCCGTCAGCGCCAGCAGCACGAGGTTCAGGCCGTCGATGCCGAGCTTGTAGGAGATTCCGAGCTCGTCGATCCAGGTCTCGTCGGTGACGTACTGCAGCCCCGGCGCGGAGGAGTCGAAGTCGGTGAGCAGGGTGACGGCGTAGGCGAGCACGAGCGCCGAGCCCAGCAGCGCGATCCAGCGGGCCATGCGCGGCGGCGCGAGCAGGCCGAGGACGCCGAACGCCAGCGGGAGGAAGAGCACGACCGACAGGTGCAGCGTCATGCGTTCATGAGGAAGTAGAAGGTCAGCACGACCAGGCCCGCGACGATGAGCAGCGCGTAGTAGCGCAGGAATCCGGTCTGCGCGGCGCGGACCGCCGAGGAGCCGGCGCGGACGACGCCCGACGTGCCACCGACCAGCATCCCGTTGACGAAGACGCGCTCGAACGTCTGCTGCGCCCAGGCGCCGAACCAGCGCGCCGGCCGCACGACGAGCGTGTCGATGAGCTCGTCGAAGTACCACTTGTTGACGAACAGCTTGTGCAGCGGCGCCAGGCGGGCACGCGCGGCCACCGCGATCTGCGGCCTGCGCATCCAGATGAGGTACGCGACCGCGATGCCGGCGAGCCCGACGGCCGCCCCGAGCAGCAGGCCGAACGTGATCAGCCCGTCGCTCGGGTGACGCTCGTAGAGCGCCGAGTCGTGGAACGTCGGCTCGAGGAAGCCGTCGATGACGTGCGTGACCCTCGGGATCTGCAGGGCACCGCCGCCGATCGCCAGCAGCGCGAGCAGCCCCATCGCGATCTTCATCGTCGGCTCGCGCTCGGCGATGTGGTGCTCCGGGCCGGGGAAGCCGACGTCGGTGTCCTCGACCTCGCCGGTGGCGGGGTTCGTCGGGACCTCGGCGTGGTGCAGGTGACCGCCTTCGAGCTCGCGCGCCTCGGGCACCGGCTCGCCGAAGAACGCCCGGAAGATCATCCGGAACGTGTAGATCCCGGTCAGGAACGCGCCGACGTAGCCTGCGACGTAGAGGATCCAGTACCAGCCGCCGCGATCGCCGATCAGCAGCAGGATCTCGTCCTTCGAGAAGAAGCCCGAGAACGGCGGGATGCCCGCCAGCGCGAGGCCGCCGATCACCATGCAGCCGAACGTGAACGGCATCGCCTTCCTGAAGCCGCCCATCCTGTCGAGGTTCTGCTGGCCGGCCATCGCGGCGATGACCGAGCCGGCGGCCATGAACAGCAGCGCCTTGAAGAAGGCGTGCGTCATGAGGTGGAACATGCCGGCGACGTAGGCGCCGGCGCTGACGGCCATGATCATGTAGCCGATCTGGGACATCGTCGAGTAGGCGATCACCCGCTTGAGGTCGGTGACGGCGATGGCGATCGTGCCGGCCACGAGCAGCGTCAGGCAGCCGATGATCGCGCCCACGTCCGCGGCCGAGGGGGCCAGCTCGAAGAGCGGGTGCATGCGCGCGATGAGGTAGACGCCGGCGGTCACCATCGTCGCGGCGTGGATCAGCGCGCTGACCGGCGTCGGGCCCTCCATCGCGTCGGGCAGCCACGTGTGCAGCGGGATCTGCGCGGACTTCGCGAACGCGCCGACGAGCACCAGGATGAGCCCGGCGGTGAGGTCGGCGTCGCCGGGCGCGAACTCCGTCCTGGCGGCCTCGAACGTGCCGAGGAAGTCCAGCGTGCCGACGTGCTTGAAGATGAACAACGTGCCGAGCACCAGGCCGACGTCGCCGAGCACGTTGATGACGAAGGCCTTGATGCCCGCCCGCGTGGCCGTCCCGCGGCGATACCAGAAGCTGATCAGCATGTACGACGCCGCGCCGACGAACGCCCAGCCGATGATCAGCACGATGAAGTTGCCCGCCAGGACGAGCAGCAGCATCGAGAAGACGAAGAAGTTCAGGTACGCGAAGAACCGCACGTAGCCGGCGTCGGAGGCGATGTAGCTGATCGAGTACAGGTGGATCAGCATCGAGACGCCGGAGACGACGAGGATCATGAAGACCGACAGCGGGTCGACGAGCAGCGAGAGCTGCGCGTCGATCCCCGCCGAGTGCGCGTAGTCCCACGCGACGGCGACGATCTGGCGTTCGTCGTGCGCCTGGTCGAGGAGCGCGAGGAGGGTGCCGATCGCCGAGGCGAACGAGACGATGAGCGTGCCGAGCAGCAGCCCGAAAATCGCGCCCGCAGCCAAGGTCATGATGGCGGCACCGGGCAGCGACAGCGCGGTGACCGCAATGTAGAGGAGGACGAAGCCGCCGATCGCCGCGGCCGGCCGCCTCTCGACGAACGCCGATAGCTCCGTCTGCCCGTCCTTGAGGGCTTCCAGGCTCAGGTACGAGCCGAGGTCGAGCAAGAAAAAAGCGGCCGCGCCGCCCGCGAACAGCAGGACGAGGGCGATTCTCCCGTAGCTGTCGCGCTTCATTGCCGTGCGGCCGCTTTCATTTCAGCGCGTGAAAGGCCGCTCGTCATCCGTTCGAGCTC
>JAHWJM010000027.1 GCA_019348435.1 Actinomycetota bacterium | reverse complement strand
ACCGACATCACGACGGCCCGCCGCGCCAAGCTCAAGCCGATCCGGCGCGAGATGCAGATGGTCTTCCAAGACCCGTTCACATCGCTGAACCCGCGCAAGCGCATCGGGCAGATCATCGGCGCGCCGCTCGCGCTGCACGGCGTCGACCAGGCGAAGATCGCAGCCCGTTCGGCAGAGCTGCTCGACCGGGTCGGGCTGCAGCGCGAGCACCTCAGCCGGTTTGCGCACGAGTTCTCCGGCGGCCAGCGCCAGCGCATCGGGATCGCCCGCGCCCTGGCGCTCGAGCCCCGCCTGATCATCCTCGACGAGCCGGTCAGCGCGCTGGACGTCTCGATCCAGGCGCAGATCGTCAACCTGCTCGACGACCTGCAGGAGGACTTCGGCCTCACCTATCTGTTCGTGGCCCACGACCTCTCGGTCGTGCGCCACGTCTCGGACCGGATCGCCGTCATGTACCTCGGGCGGATCATGGAGCTCTCGCCCACCGACGAGCTCTACGTCAAACCGATCCACCCGTACACGCGGGCGCTGCTGTCGGCGATCCCGATCCCCGACCCGCGCGAGAACCGCGCTCGCGAGCGCGTCGTGATCGGCGGTGAGCCGCCGTCAGCGGTCGACCCTCCGCCGGGCTGCGTCTTTCACACCCGCTGTCCCCGGGCGCAGGACGTCTGCCGCGCCGAGGTGCCACGCCTGAGCGAGTACTCCGGCGGCCATCTCTCAGCCTGCCACTTCCCGCTCAACATCTCGGCCGCCGAGGCCGCCGCGTCGACGCACTCCGACGCCAGCCCGGCCGCCGCATCGCAGAGAGCGCCGCGGGTACCCTCCGAGGCGGCGTCCGGCGCCGCGCCCCAGTAGCTCAGTGGACAGAGCGACCGCCTCCTAAGCGGTAGGCCGCAGGTTCGACTCCTGCCTGGGGCACTCGCGGGTAGCGAGGGCACGTACCTATCCTTGGCTGACCTGCTGCTGGCAAACGGTCGGGGGCGCCTGCTGATCACGGCCGCTGCCCTGCGCATGCTCGACGGCAGCCGCGCCTCGCCCCGCGCGCTCCGGTCGTGACGCGCCCGGTGCGATATGCGCACTCGGCGCGTCGCGACTGCTCTGGTCGCTGCGGTAGTGACGCGCCCCGTGCTATATCCGCACTCGGCGCGTCATGATCAGACGAGACCCGCCTCCCGCGCCTGGGATCGTCGCCGGCGACTGCTCACGTGAGCACTGCGCCCCAGCGCCCCTACTGGCGGCGATCGAGCACAGTCGGCGCGACCGCGGCATCGCGGGCTGCGAGACTCGCCGCGATGCACGGCAAGCGCAAGCTCGTGACGACCCTGCAGGTCCGGCTGCTCAACCCGCCGATCCGCGCGCTCGCGGCGCGCGGTCTCGCGCCCGGGGTGGCGCTGCTGGAGACGACCGGCCGGCGCAGCGGCAAGCCGCGCCGCAACCCGGTGAGCTTTGGCCTCGAGCGCGGGACCGACACGTTCTGGATCGTCGCCGAGATGGGCCGCCACGCGGCCTATGTGCGCAACATCGAGGCCGATCCGCGCGTGCGGATCCGCCTGCGCCGCGGCTGGCGCAGCGGCACCGCGCACATCATCGAGGCAGCCGACGCCCGCGCGCGGCTGCGCACGCTGTCGCGGCTCAACGCGGCGGGCGTGCGCGCGATGGGCACCGACCTGCTCGTGATCCGGGTCGACCTCGACCCGCCCGCCACGGCGCCGCCGCCGCCGCGCTAGCGCCGGTCGGGTCGCTCGGGGTAGACGTCGTCGATCGTGACGAGCGCGACGTAGGGCGCCGCCGCCGCCGTGGCGATCCGCTCGCCGCCACCGGCGAGCCGGTCGAGCACGCTGACGACGCCGCAGATCTCATGACCGGCCTCCTGCAGCGCCTCGATCGCCGCGATCGTCGAGCCGCCCGTGCTGACGACGTCCTCGACCACGAGGCAGCGATCCTCGGCCGCGAGCAGCGGTCCCTCGATGCGGCGCGCGAGCCCGTGGCGCTTGGCCGCCTTGCGGACGAAGAAGCCCTTGACGTCGGCGCCGCCGGCCAGCGCCGCGCACGTGACGGCGTCGGCGCCCATCGTCATCCCGCCGACGGCTGTGGCATTCCAGTCGCGCGCCCGCTCGGCCAGCAGCTCGGCCAGCGCCAGGAACCCCGCCGGCAGGAGGATCGCGCGCTTGGCGTCGACGTAGTACTGCGCCTTCAGACCGCTCGTCAGGGTCACCTCGCCGAGGACCAGGGCGTGCGCGCGCAGGGCCTCGATCAGACGTCCATGCGCGTTCATCGCCCGCGTACCTTAGAGCTGTGCTCGAGCGTCCACTGCGCTACCTCGCCATCGCCCTCAGCCTGATCATCGCGATCGGCTTCACCCTGTTCGCGCTGGAGGACATCGATCGCGCGTCGCAGAACTCCGCGCAGCGCGTCTCTGGCTATGCCGCGACGAACCCGTCGCCCGCCGGCGAGCGCACGCGCGAGCGGCGCCACGGCCGGCCGCGCGAGATCATCGACGACGTCAACGACGTGCTCCTCTCGCCGTTCGCGGGGGTCACCGCGAACGACAGCAGTGGCTGGGCGCGCCGCGGTGTCCCGGCGCTGCTCGGGCTGCTCGTGTACGGCTTCGGCCTCGGCTACCTCGCGCGCTTCATGACCGCCCGCGGCGCGGCGCGCCCGCGCACCTTGCGCCGTCGCACCGCGTAGAGCAGCGGCTACCGGTAGACGTCGACCGGCGTGCCGATGTCGATCCAGTCGAAGACGCTGCGCGCATCCGGGATCGGCAGGCGCAGGCAGCCGTGGCTGGCGGGATAGACCGGCACCGAGCGGTAGCCGTGCGTCGCGTAGCCGCGGATGAAGTACGCCGAGTGGACCATCCCGAGGGCGTTCGTGCCCGGCGTCTTGCGGTAGACGCGGAACGAGCCGATCACCGTCGGCGTGCTCGGCGCACCCGACGAGGTCGGATAGATGCGCTGCACGCGACCGCGGTCGATGAGCGCGATGACCTGCCGCGAGAGATCGGCCTCGATGTGGCGCCCGTGCTCGGGACGGCGGACCTTGAAGGCGCCCTTGCCGCGCGCGAGCGCCCGCATGACCCCCACCGAGGCGCGCGTCGTGCGCGCCATGCCGGTCACCTTGCGAAACGCGAGCACGGCGCGGCTCGTGCGACCGTCGAACACGCCGGGCCGGCCGGTGACGTAGCCCAGGCGGCGCAGGCGGCGCTGCAGCGCCCGGATCGAGGCGCGTCCGCTGCGCGGCACCACGCGCCGCGGCAGGACGTCGATCGTCTTGGCGCGCGCCGCGAGGTCGCCGAGCTGCGGCGTCGCAGCGTGCGCGGCCTGGATGCTCAGCGGTCCCGGCAGACGCGGCGTGTAGGAGAGCATGAAGACGCCGGTCCCGGCGGGTCCGGGTCGCAGCTCGAGGCGTCGTGCGGCGCGCTTGCGCCCACGTTCGTAGAAGCGCACGACAGCCGTCTGGCCGGCCACGAACGGCGTCGTCGTGCCGCGCACGCGCACCCTGGAGCCCGTCAGCGTCGTGGCGCGGGGGCCGCCCACCCGCTCGACCTTCAGCGTCAGCGTGCCCGCGACGGGCGCCGGTGCGGTGGTGGCGGGCGCCGACGGCGCGACGGGTGCCTGGGCTCGGGCCGCCGCCGGCGCGAGCGCGGCCAGCAGGACGACCAGCAGGGCGACGGCGCGGCGCATCGCGCGCCACTATGCCAGGTGGCGAACTCGGAGGGAACGTCTCAGGCGGGCTCGGGCGCCGCCGCGCTCGTCGGCGGGCCGGGCCGCCGGTCGCCGATCACCCGCGCCAACAGCCGTGCGCAGAGCAGCGCGACGATCGTCGAGCCGACCATGATCGCGGCGATGGTGGCGGCGCCGTAGTCCTGGTTGGCACCGAGCGCGATCGAGTTGTTCAGCGCGTGCAGCGCGATCGGCGGGTACAGCGACCCCGTCCACTCGTAGAGCATGCACAGGCCGATGCCGAAGATCGCCAGCGGCACGAGATAGCCGATCGGCGCCGAGCCCACGTGCACGAGCCCGAAGAGGCACCCGGTGAGGACCGCGGCGAGGATCGGCCCGCGCCAGTTGCGCAGCGCGCCGAAGAAGAAGCCGCGAAAGAACAGCTCCTCGCCGAGCGGTGCGATCACCGTGACGAGCCCGATCACGACGAGCGCGTTGACGAGCGAATCGCCGGCACCGAGCTCGTCGGGCAGCGTCTGCTGCTCTTCGAGGTCGAGCGCGAGCGCCCAGATCCCGCTGAGGACGAGGAACCCGACCCAGATGGCGACGAGCAGCCGAATGCTGCGCCACAGTCGCGCCGGTCGCAGGCCGAAGTCGGCGGCGGCCGGGCGCCCGCTGAGCATGGCGAAGAAGTACGCGGCGCCGACGAGCGCGAGGTTCTGGCCCACCGTCAGGCCGATGTTGATGCCCGGCGGCGGGTCGCTCGTCGAAGCGCCGAACGCGCTCGCGATGAGGATGACGATGAGCCCGAGGACGATCGTCGTCCCGTAGCCCGTGGCAAAGCCCGCAATCGACAGCCACGCGGGCCAGCGGTCGCGGCCGGACTGCTCGTGCGGCTCGAGCGCCTCGCCCTCCGGCCCCGCGTCCGCATCCGCCGCCGGCTGCGCGGGAGGATCGGGCTGAAACTGGGGCGGGACGTTCGACACGATCGACCAGGTTACGACGCGATGTCCGCCAGCCCCTCCAGCGAGCGCAGCACGACGATCCCCTCCGGCACGGTTGGCGGCACGCCGTCGCGCGCGACGAGCACCGCCTCCAGACCGGCCGCGTGCGCGCCCGCGACGTCGAGCTCGAGCGAGTCGCCGGCATGCAGCGCCGGGCGCGCAGTGGGCGAATCCGCTCCCGCGAGGGCCACGGCGCGGTGGAAGATCACCGGCGCCGGCTTGCGCGCGCCGGCCTCCGCCGAGCTGATCGCGCCGTCGACGAGCGCGGCGAGGCCGGTGGTACGCAGCATCTCGTGCAGCGACACGTCCCAGTTGGAGACGACGACGAGCCGGTGGCCGGCGGCGCGCAGTTCGGCGAGCGCGCGCGGGACGTCGGGATACGGGGCGAAGCGCAGCGCGCCGAGCAGCGCGTCGACCATCGCCGCGGGCGCGACGGCGTCGACGTCGCCGCCGGCGCGCCGAAGCGCCGCCCGCAGCACCTCCGCACAGCGCGACCGCAGTCGCGCGAGCGAGGCGGCGTCGACGGCCGTGTCGTGGCCGGCGCGGTAGACGGCGATCTCCTCCGCCAGCGCCGCGGCCGCCTGCGCCTCGGAGATGGCCGCGCCGCGCTCGGCCAGCGCGGCGACGAGGCGCGGCGCGGGATCGTCGAGCGCGACGAGCGTGCCGAGCGCGTCGAGCGTGATCACGCGAGCCACTACGCCACCCAGTGCCAGGTCGCGAAGATGGCGGTGTAGACGGTCAGCGCGACCGCGAACGCCGCGAGCACGAGGCGCTCGCGCACCGGGCGGCCGGTCATCCACAGCGCAAGCCAGATCGCCAGCGGAAAGAGCACCGCGACGAAGCGCGGCAACGACATGAGCGGCTGCGGGGCGACCGGATAGGAGAGCGGCAGCGCGAGCGCCGCGACGACGTACGCGCCGTATGCGGCGGGCAGCCGGCGCAGTACGCCGGCCGTCGCGGCGAGCGCCAGCACGAGCCAGGCGAACAGTTCGATGTTGTGGCGCGCGGCCACGAACGGGTCGCCGCCCGCCGCGGTGAAGTAGATCGGCTCGCGCGCGCCCGACAGAAGCTGGCGCGCGCCCTGCCAGGCGGCGACGAGACCGTCCCAGGCGCCTGCGAAGGGGCCCGCGAAGGAGCGAAACCAGACCTCCTGGGCGCGAAAGGGCGCGAGCGGGTCGTGGCCGCCGAGGGCGAGCAGCGCGCAGAACGACGCCAGCCCGAGCGGCACGAGCGCGAGCCACAGCGCGTCGGGGCGCAGCGGGCGGCGCGCGGCCAGGCTCGGCCGCGCGACGTCCCAGAGGTAGATCATCGACAGGGGCACGAGCAGCACGACGCCGGCGCTGCGCGTCATCGCGGCGAGCATTCCGAGCAGCCCCGCCCAGAGCCAGCGCTCGCGCCGCGCCGCGTAGACCGCACCGATCGACAGGGCGAGAAAGAGCGACTCGCTGTAGACCGCCGAGAAGAAGAACGACATCGGAAACAGCGCGGTGACGAGCACCGCGTTTCGCGCGACGGCACGATCGTGGTCCAGGGCGACGAGCCGGTGCAGGAGCACCAGCGCGACCGCCAGCAGCACCGTCGAGAGCAGCGCGCCGCCGATCAGCCCGGAGCCGAACGGCGCTCCCGCGATCCGGACCAGCAGCGGATAGAGCGGAAAGAACGCCGTGCGCGCGCCGTCGCCGTACCCGTCGGCGGCGATCTGCAGAAACCAGACCGAGTCCCAGCGCGCGAGGGGCGCTGCGAGCAGATCCCCCGTGGGCCCGAACGGCGTGGTCAGCCCCGTCGGGTCGAAGTCCTCGACGCGGTCGGAGAGACCGAACAGCGCGACGGCGACGACCGCGGCCGCCCAGACGAGCAGACGCGAGATCCACAGCGCCCGCCAGGCATCGGCCAGCGCGTCGTCGGCGGCCGCGGTTGCGCGGACCGACTCGTCGGGCACGACGCGCGACAGCATCGGGCCATCTTGGCAACCGACGTGCACGGCAGGACGGCAGCCGCCGAGCGCGAATATCGAGGAAGCTAGAATCAAGCGTCGCGCGGCCGTCCATCTCTGGCCCACGCGACCACTGATCCGATGTCCGCTCGCCGCGAACGCCAGCGCCGACGCCGCCGCAGAGGCGGGGCCGCGCGCGTCATCATCATCACGGTCTCCGTCCTGGTGGCCGCATCGATCGTTGCCGCGCTCAGCGCCGTCGGCTACGTCGTCGGCATCGCGAACTCGGCCCCCGACCTCAGGTCGCTCAAGCCGCAGGACCCCGGCCAGTTCTCGACGATCTACGCCTCCGACGGCAAGACGCAGCTGGGCAAGGTCTCCAACGACGTCCTGCGGATCCCGATCTCGACGGCGAAGATGCCCCAGAACGTCCGCGACGCGACCGTCGCGATCGAGGATCAGCGCTTCTACCGCCACCGCGGCGTCGACTTCGAGGGCGTCGTCCGTGCGGCATTCAAGAACGCGAACTCCGGCAGGACGATCCAGGGCGGATCGACGCTGACGATGCAGCTCGTCCGCACGCTGTACACCGGCGACCGCGATCGCTCGCTGAAGCGCAAGGTCCGCGAGGCGAAGCTGGCCGAGGAGCTCGAGAACGCCCATCCCGGCAAGGAGGGCAAGGAGTGGATCCTCACCAAGTACCTCAACTCCGTGCCGTACGGGACCAATGACGGCAAGCAGGCGATCGGCATCCAGGCCGCGTCGCGGGCGTACTTCAACAAGGCCGCCGCCGAGCTCACGCTCGCGGAGGCCGCGTTGCTCGCGGGGCTGCCGCAGGCGCCCAGCAGCTACAACCCGTTCAGGGAGCCCGAGGCGGCGACGGCGCGGCGCAACGAGGTCCTGCGCAAGATGGCCGACCAGGGCTACGTCAGCGACAGCGAGGCGCAGGCCGCGATCAGCGAGCCGATGGAGCTGCACCCCAACAAGTACTTCCGCCAGAAGCGCGAGAGCTTCTTCTTCGACTACGTCACCGACGAGCTGATCAAGCGCTACGGGCAGAAGAAGGTGCGCAGCGGCGGCCTGCGGATCCGCACGACGATCGACCTCAAGCTCCAGCGCAAGGCGCGCCAGGCGATCTCGAAGAACCTGAGCTTCGACGGCGCGCCGTCGGCGGCGATCGTGAGCATCAATCCGAAGAACGGCTACATCCGAGCGATGGCCTCGTCGGCGAAGTACTCCAATTCGCAGTTCAACCTCGCCGCCGACGGCAAGCGCCAGCCCGGCTCGGCGTTCAAGATCATGGCTCTCGTGGCGGCCGTCCGCGAGGGCATCCATCCGGCCGCGGCCAGCTTCCAGTCGGCGCCGCTGAAGCTCGGGCCGCAGTACGGCAGCGTGCTGATCAACTGCTACGGCGGGAAGTGCTCGGGGGGCTCGAAGAACCTCATCTCCGGCACGCTGTCCTCCGACAACGGGGTCTACATCCGCCTCGCGCTCAGCCTCGGGCCGAAGAAGGTCGTCAAGGCGGCCAAGGACCTCGGCATCACCTCCCCGCTGCAGGGCTACCCGTCCGAGACGCTCGGCGGGCTCGAGAAGTGCTGCTCGCCGCTGGAGATGGCCAACGCCTACGCGACGATCGTCGGCGGCGGCTATCGCAACACGCCGAAGGCGATCACCGAGGTGCGCCACCCCGACGGCAAGACCGACGACCTGTCCAAGCCGGTCCGCAAGAAGGTCTTCGACGCGGCGGCGATGTACGAGGTCGTGAAGATCCTCGAGATGAACATCAGCCAGCCGGGGACCGGCGGGCGGGCGCGCACGGGGTGCCCCGTCGGCGGCAAGACCGGCACGACCGACAAGAACTCCGACGCCTGGTTCGTCGGCTTCTCGCCGCGCCTGGCGACGTCGACGTGGGTCGGCTTCCCGCAGGGGCGCATCCCGATGGGCCCGCTCTTCAACGGCCAGAACGTGGACGGCGGCACGTTCCCGGCGCAGATCTGGGGCCAGTACATGAAGGCCGCCGCGGGCAAGTTCTGCGGGAAGTTCAAGGCGCCGGAGCAGAAGTTCCAGAGCAGGGCCTTCAAGGGCAACGGCGGGAAGGCCGTGCAGGGCCAGCGGGCCCCGATCACCCCGGTGACCCAGGAGCAGCTCGACGCGGCCCAGCGCGACCTCGATCAGGCGCTCGCGCGGGACCGCGCCAACCAGCGCGTCAGGCCCGCCCCCAGCAGCCCGCACACAGGCGGCAACGGCTACGACCCCGGCGCATACGTGGCGCCAGAGCCGGAGGTCGACGACGAGCCGTGGGCGTCCGACGAGCCGCAAGCGACGCCCGGGAACAACGGCGCCGCCGCCCCGCCGTAGGCCCTGATCGCCGGCGCGGGTGCGCTACCGTAGCGGCGCGTATGCCCAAAGAGGAAAAAGTCGAGTTCGAGGGCGAGGTCGTCGAGGCTCTGCCCAACGCGATGTTCCGCGTGAAGCTCGACAATGACCACATGGTGCTCGGGCACGTCGCGGGCAAGATGCGCCGCTTCCGGATCCGCATCCTCCCGGGAGACCGGGTGCGTGTCGAGTTGTCGCCGTACGACCTCGATCGCGCACGCATCGTCTACCGCCACCGCTGACGGACGAGCTGCGCCTCATCGCCGCCCTGCGGGAGCGCTTCGCGCCGCCGCCGGAGCGCGTGCTCGTCGGCAGCGGCGACGACGCTGCCGTCGTGCGCTCACGAGCACTGTCGGTCACCTCGACGGACGCGATGGTCGACGGCGTGCACTTCCGGCTCGGCGAGACGGCGAGCGCGGCCGACGCCGGTCACCGCGCGCTCGCGGGCGCGCTGTCGGACCTCGCCGCCATGGGTGCCGACCCCGGCGAGGCGTACGTCGTCCTCGGCCTGCCGCCGGCCTTCGCGCAGGCCGACGCGCTCGCGCTCGCCGACGCGATGGCGGCGCTCGCCGAGCGCTGCGACGTCGCGCTGATCGGCGGCGACGTCACGTCCGCGCCGGTCCTGACGCTCGCGATCACGGTGGTGGGATGGGCCGACGACCTTGAGCAGCTCGTGCGCCGGTCGGGGGCTCGGCCCGGCGAAGTCGTCGGCGTGACCGGCACGCTCGGCGCGTCGGGCGCCGGCCTGGAGATCCTGTCGGGCCGCGCCACCGGGCCCGCTGCGCTCGGCGAGCGCCACCGCCGGCCGACGCCGCGCCTCAGCGAGGGCCGCACCCTCGCGCGAGCCGGCGCACACGCGATGATCGACCTCTCCGACGGGCTGGCCTCCGACGCCGGCCACGTCGCGCGGGCCAGCGGCGTCACGCTGGAGATCGACCTCGACGCGCTGGCGCTGGCGGACGGCGTCGCGGACGTCGCGCGCCAGCTGGGCTGCCCGGCCTGGGAGCTCGGCGCCGCCGCCGGCGAGGACTACGAGCTGCTCGTCTGCGTCGCGCCCGCCGACCGCGCAGCGGCGGAGTCGATGGTGGCGCTGACCTGGATCGGCAGCGCGCGCGAGGGTCCCGCCGAGGCGGTGCTGCTGTCCGCCGGGGTCGCACAGGCCGCGCGCGGGTTCCAGCACCGCCTCTGACTGACGGCGTGGCGCAGCATCGCCTCCGCGACGAGCGCGGGGTCGACGGTGTACTCCGCGCGCTCCACGCGCAGTTTGAGTTCTTGCAATCGCATCTCAGCGGAGATATCGAGCGGTGCGCGAGCCGGCTTGAGGCGCGGGCGGCGCCCCTCGGCAAGTGTTGGCCGCTACGCCGAGATCCGGGCTGCGCCGTCCGCCTGGGCGGCGACGAGGCGCGCGAACACGATGATCCGCTTCTCTGCGCTGTAGAGCGGGTGGCAGGCCGACAGCACCAGCCGGTCGTAGCTGACGCGGCGGATGACCTCCAGCGCCGTCGGCTTGACGATCTGCGTCTTCTCGACCTCGTAGGTGAACGTCCCGTAGCGCATCTCGACGACGACCTCGTCGCCGGGCTTGATCTTGTCGACGTTGCGAAACGGCGCGCCGTACGTGGTCCGGTGGCCGGCGATCGCCGTCGTGCCGGGCGCGCCAGGGAACGGCACGTCGTCGTAGATCCCCGGGCCCTTGCGCAGCGAGTCCTGATCGCTGCCGTTGACGAGCACGTAGTTCGCCTTGATCCGGTCGATCTTGATCCGCCCGGCGGCCGCGCCGCGATCCAGATCGGTGCGCATCCGGCGGGCGAGGAAGGCCATCCGCCGCTTCTCCGTGGCGAGCTTGCGCAGGGCGGCGAGCTCCAGGCTGCTCGGCGTGGCGCGCTCGAGCTTGCGCAGGTCGTCGCCCAGGCCGCCCTGCACGACGCTCGCGTAGACCGCCGAGACCGGCTCCTGCCAGACGAGCGTCAGCCCCGCGTCGGCGAGCATCAGCACGCCGGAGATGATCAGCACCGTCGAGAGGCCGCGCAGCGCGCGCCGCGTCGGGGTCATCGGCGCAGCGCCGATTCGGTGCCGCCCAGCGAGCCGGGCCCGGCATAGCTGCGCGGGCCGCGCACGGTGATGGGCAGGTCGTCGGCGCCGGGCGCCTCACCGGCGGCGGCGACGAGCAGCGCGCTGACGCCGCAGCCCGCGACGAGGCTCCACAGCAGCAGGCTGAGCGGCGAGATGTGCCCGCCCGCCGCCAGCAGCAGCAGCTCCCACGCGGCGTCGACGGGCCCGAGCCCGAGCGAGCGCGCGAGCGCGATCAGGACGAGGGCGATCGGCAGCAGGGCCAGCGCGCTGACGAGGACCCGCAGCGCCCGCGGCATCCGCAGCTCGGGCGCGAGCGCGAACAGCCAGATGTGCAGAGCGGGGATGAGCAGGGCGGCAGCGTACGGGTTGGCGATCCACATGAGACACGCGACGGCGGTCGCGACCAACACGATGATGACGCCTGCGGCGGGTTCGCAGCGCACCTGCTCCGCCGCGCGCAGGATGCGCAGCAGCGCCGGGCGCAGCCATGCCCACCCGAGGACGAACACGAGGACCACCGCCAGCAGTGCGGCGGTGCGCGGCGGCAGCGCCTCCGGAGAGACCGGCGCACTCGGCACCGGGCCGAGCAGGCCGACCGCGGCGAGCGCGATCGAGAACAGCGCCATCAGCGCGAACGGCAGCGCGTTGGCGAGCGTCCAGCGCAGCCGCACGCCGATCCGCTCGCGCTTGCGCAGCAGCGCCGCGAACGCATCGACGGCGGTGATCAGCACCGTCAGCAGCAGCGCGCCGGTGAACAGCCGCACCGCCCAGACAGGCACGATCTTGCGGCTCGTCAGCAGGTCGCGACTGGAGGCCGCGGCAACGATCGGGCGCTCCGCGGGCGCCGTGTCGAGCATCGTCACCGTGCGCAGCGCGGCCCGGCCGAAGGACTGCAGCCGCTCGCGCGAGATCGGCGCGGCGGCGGGCGGCGGGCGGTCGCCGCCGATCGACAACAGCACGGCGGGCAGGCCGCCCGCCAGCAGCGGGCCCTGCTCGCCGAACGTCACGGGCATCGCGAACCGCGCGAACTGGCTGAGGGCTCGCGGCGCGCCCGCCCCGGAGCCCGTCTCGACCCGCACGGCCTCCTGGACCGTCGCGCGCAGGCGCTGCGGCGTCGCGCCGAGCGCGTTGGACCATCCCGTCACGAGCGGGGCGCGCACGTTGCGCGAGGCGAGGTCGCCGAGCACGAGCACCGCCCCCACCGGCCCGTCCAGCTCGTCGGCCAGCCACCGCGCCCCCGCGCCGCCGCCGCTGCCGCCGCTCGTCGAGACGAGCGTGATCGTGCGCCGCGTCTGGCGCGGCGCCCCGAAGATCCGCGCGAACTCGAGCAGCGCGGCGGTCCCCGAGAGCTCGGCCTCGGCGCGCGTCCCGGCGGCGTCGCGGTGAGCGACGACGACGACGCGCTCGTCGATCGTCCCCGCGCGCTCGGCGATCACCGTACGCAGCGTCTGGCGCCCGTCGATCGTCTCGCCCTCGTGCGTCGCGGTTCGCACGCGAAAGCCGGGCGCCTGTCGCATCTGCCGCGCGATCGCCGCCGCCAGGCGGTTGTCGGCCTCCGAGCCCGGCCGCCGGTTCGGGAAGCGCTCGGACAGTCCGCGCACGCCGCCACCGTCGCCGTAGGCGCGGTCAAACGCGCGCTTGCCCTGGAAGGCGTCGGGCGCGAGCGCGGTGCGCAGCGGCTGCGGGCGGTTCTCCAGCGAGAACGCGAGCAGCACGAATGCGAACAGCACCGGGATGAGCGCGGCGCGGTAGATGCGCGGGTCGATCATCAGCGTTGTCACACTATTGGGGATGGTGGATCGCGCTCCTCGTATCCTTCTCGTCGACGACGAGCACGCCATCCAGACGCTGCTTTCCTACCCCCTGCGCAAAGACGGCTATGACGTCGTGCAGGCGACCGACGGCCGCGCCGCGCTGGACCGCTTCGCGGAGGGCACCTACGACCTCGTCGTGCTCGACCTCATGCTGCCCGAGCTCGACGGGCTCGAGGTCTGCCGCCGCATCCGGCGGGACCGTGCCGATCATCATGCTGACCGCGCGCGCCGAGGAGATCGACAAGGTCGTCGGGCTGGAGATCGGCGCCGACGACTACATCACCAAGCCGTTCTCGATGCGTGAGTTCCGCAGCCGCGTGAAGGCGGCGCTGCGGCGCGCCGAGATGCAGCCGGATG
>JAHWJM010000279.1 GCA_019348435.1 Actinomycetota bacterium | reverse complement strand
CGGCCAAAGAGGTCGGCGACGAGACCGGGCTGATCGAGTCCGCCGACTGCGCCGTGAACGTCGGGCTCCACTGGGGCGGAGCTCTCTACATGGGTCAGCTCGTAACCGGCGGGCGCCTCGAGGTAACAGCACTAGGGGACCGCGTCAACGAAGCGGCGCGCATCCAGGCATCGGCGCGCGACGGCGAGGTGCTGGCGTCCAAGAGCCTCATCGAGCACCTCGCCGACGACCGCGTCGTCATAGGGGCTGCGGACCTCGAGCGGATCCTCGAGCGACGAGCGCCCGCCAGCGGCATCCGTACGGATCGACATCTGGCGCCTACCCCGCCAGCGCGGCCTTCGGGGCCGAGCCCTGCTTGATCTCCTCGCGGACGATGTTCGCGCCGTCGACGAGCGCGCGGAGCTTGTTGGCGCCGATCATGCGCGGCAGGTTGATCAGGCCGCAGTCCGTCGAGAGACCGAGTCGCTCGGCGGGCACGACCTCCAGGCACATGCGGATCCGGCCGGCGATGTCCTGCGCCGTCTCGGTGATCGTGGACTTGACATCGACCACGCCGGCGACGAAGTCGCGGTCCCAGTTGTTGTCCACGAGCGCCTTGAGGTCGTCGGACCCCATGCGGGCGACCTCGTAGTTCAGCACGTCCATGTGCGCGTCGAGCGCCTGCGGGAAGATCGCCGCCGCGCGCTCGGGGGCCGCCGCGTCGGGCGCGCGCTTGTCGAGCACCCAGGCACCGAACTCCTTCTCGCCCTCGTCCGGGAAGTAGCCGGGTGTGCCGGAGTAGTTGCCCCAGCAGGAGTGCACCCAGAACTGCACGCCCGGCACGTCGTCAACGGCGGCGTTGAACGCCTCGATCTCCCAGTCCGAGATCCCGTACGGCCAGACGAACTCGTCGAGCTGGATGATGTCGACGCCCTCCTCGGCGAGCTGCAAGAAGTCCTCGTGGAACGCCTTGGCGAGCGCCCGCGAGAGCTCCTTGTTGGAGTTGTAGTACGTGTCGTTGGAGGCCAGCGTCAGCACTTGGATGCCGTTGTAGGAGACCTTGACCGGCTTCTTGGTCGCCTTGCGCACGGCGCGCAGGGTCGCGACGTGGAAGGGGTGCACGCGACGCACCTCGCCGACGACCGTCGGCGCGTATAGCGTCGAGTAGATCGGCAGGCCGATCGGCGGTCCCGACATTTCATAGCCGCTCAGACGCTCGTAGTAGTGATAGAGGATCTGCCCGTAGGGGCTGTCGCCGCCGTAGACCTTGCCGTCCGAGAGGATGTCGATGCCCGCAGCCTCCTGGTCGTGCACGATCGCGGCGACGGCGTCCTCGAAGGCCTCCCGCGAGATCGAGTCGTAGACGAAGTCGCCCTTCGGGAACTGGGCGAAGGCATGACCGTCGTACCAGCGGGGGTTGGGGTAGTTGCCGACCATCGTGGTGGGCAGCAGGATGTCGTGGTTACCTACGCGCATCGGGGTGCTCCTCCTCGCCGTTTGAGATGTGGCGTCCGTGCGTGACGCTAGATCGCGAGGCGGGCCAGATCACTATCCCCCGACGAGCATTCCGCGCGACGCGGTTGGCACCCGCGGAGCAGGGGCGCCCACGATCCGCACGTCGACGGCCACGGCGCCCTTCGGCCCGGCCAGCACCGGGTTGAGGTCGAGCTCAGCAACGTCCGGCAGTGCCGCGATGAGATGCGACGCCGCAACAACCGTCGCGGCCAGCGCGCGCAGGTCGACAGGCGGCCGCCCGCGCGCGCCGCTGAGCAGCTCGTGACCGCGTAGTGACGCGATCGCCGCCAGCGCCTCGCCCTCCCCGACGGGCGCGAGCGCGAACGCGACATCGCCCAGCAGCTCGACGAAGACGCCGCCAAGCCCGACCATCACGACGGGACCGAGCACGGGGTCGCGCAGGGCGCCCACGACCACCTCGACGCCGTCGGCCATCTGCTGGACGAGCACGTGCGCTGCGGGATCGATCGCCAGCAGCTCCTGCGCCGCGGAGCGCACCGCGTTTGCGTCGGCGAGGCCGAGGCGCACGCCCCCGGCCTCCGTCTTGTGGACGTGACGGCCTCCGGCGAGCTTCGCGGCGACGGGGAAGCCGAGCCGCGGTGCGGCGGCCGCCGCATCGTCGGCGTCGCCGCAGACCGCCTGCTCGGGCAGCACGATGCCGAATGCGCGCGCGATATCGGCCGCAGCGTCGGCCGCCAGCAGCCCGGGGCCGACCGGCGGCAGCCCCGCCGGCACGGCGGCGACCGTCGGCACGTCGCGCGCCAACCCGCGGCCGTGGCCGTGACGCCAGGCGAGCGCGGCCGCGCGCGCCGTACGCTGTGGCCATTCGAACGTCGGCACGCGCGCGCCGTGCAGCAGCTCGGCGTTGGCGCGCGCGCTCGCCGGCGCGACCCAGCAGACGTAGACCGGCACCTCGACGCCGTCGTCGCGCAACGCCTGCACGGTGTCGCGGACCGCCGCGACGACCGTTTCGTCCATCGCCGAGCGCTGCAGCAGGACCGGGACGACGAGGTCGACCTCGCCCGAGCGCGCCAGCCGGTCGATCGCGAGCGGATACAGCTCCGCGAAGCGCGCCCACGCCGTCGTGACGTCGACGGGGTTGCGAGCGCTGCCGAAGGCCGGCAGCGCCGCGGCGAGCTCGGCCTGCAGGCGCTCGGACAGCTCGGGGACCTCGAGGCGCTGCTCGCTGAGCAGGTCGCTGAGCTCGACGCCGGTGCCGCCGGAGTTCGTCACGATGCCCACGCGCGGCCCAGACGGAACCGGCTGCCAGTCCAGCGCGCGGGCGGCGTCCATCATCTCCAAGCCGCTGTCGGCGACGACCACCCCCGCCTGCTCGAGCGCGGCGCGCCAGATCTCGGCGTCGCCGGCGAGCGCCGCGGTATGCGACATGGCCGCGCGCGCGCCGGCCGCCGTGCGGCCGGTCTTCGTGACGAGGATCGGCTTGCGCGCGCTCACCTCCCGCGCGACGCCAAGGAAGCCGCGAGCGTCGGCGAGCGACTCGACGAAGAAGCAGATGACGCGGGTCTCGTCGTCAGCCCCGAACTGCGCGAGCACCTCCGCATCGGTGATGTCAGCCTTGTTGCCGGCGGCGTAGACCTTCGCGAAGCCCATGCGTTGCTCGAGGCCGAGCATGTAGACCGCCATCCCATAGGCGCCCGACTGCGTGGCGAGCGAGATGCCGCCGGCGGCGTCGGGCGTGCCGGCGGCCATCGAGGCGTTCAGGCGTGTGGCGCAGTTCTGCACGCCGAGGCAGTTGGGGCCGACGATGCGCAAGCCAACCGCCCGCGCCGCCGCGACGACCTCCGCCTGCAGCTCGGCGCCCTCCGCGCCGGTCTCGGCGAAGCCACCCGACAGGACGACGACGGCGCCGACGCCGGCCGCGGCGGCGTCCTGCACGACGCCGGGCACGGCCCTTGCGGGGACCGCGGCGACGGCGAGGTCGACGCCGCCGGGAACGTCGCGCAGTCGCTTGTACGCGCGCCGGCCGGCGACGTCCTCGCGGCTGGAGCTGATCGGGACGACCTCGCCCGTGAACCGCTCGAGGTTGCGCATCAGTGTCGCGCCAACCTTGTCGGGCTCGTCGGAGGCGCCCACGACCGCCACGCGGCGGGCGTCGAACACGCAGTCCAGCGCGCCCATCAGACGGCCTCCGCCACGGGCGCGGCGCGCGCGCTGTTCTCGGCGGCCTTGCGCGCCGCCAGCAGCACGGGGTCCCACACGGGCGCGAACGGCGGCGCATAGGAGAGGTCGTACTGCGCGAGCTCGTCCGCTGTCGCGCCGGCGTGCAGCGCGGCGGCGACGACGTCGACGCGCTTGGCCACGCCCTCGCGGCCGACGAGCTGGCCGCCGAGCAGCCGCCCGGAGCCGCGCTCGGCGACGAGCTTGACACGCAGCGGCTGGTGGCCGGGGTAGTAGCGCGCTCGCGACAGGTGCGTGACCGATGCCGAGACCGCATCGATGCCCGCGCTCTTCGCCTCGCGCTCGCTCAGCCCGGTGCGCCCGACCTGCAGGTCGCAGACCTTCACGACGGCGGTCCCGAGCACGCCGGCGAACGTCTCGTCGCCGCCGGTCACGCCGGCCGCCGCGACGCGGCCCTGCTTGTTCGCCGTCGTGCCGAGCGGAACGTAGGCCG
>JAHWJM010000278.1 GCA_019348435.1 Actinomycetota bacterium | reverse complement strand
CCGACCCGCTTCGCGCTCGGCTACCGCGAGGCCCACCAAGCGGCCGCGCGCGCCGGCGACGAACTGCGCTCGCCCTCCGGCGCTCGCTCCGTTCGACGCCGGCGATGGCCCTACCCTGCAGTCACCTACAAACCACCAGCTCTCACAGCAGGTGGACCGATGAACGGGGTCCGGTCAGCGCGGCCGTCACGGCTTCCATGAACACTCTCGGCAGCTGGGCGAGCATCTTCGCCGGCGAGAACTCGGGTCGAAGCGAGGACCGCGCTGCGAAGCTCGCAGCGTCCCAGTGCCTGTATGGCAGGGTGCGTGCTGGCATCGCACGGTCCGCGCCAGCCCGCGCGCAACCGCCCTGTGGTCCGGCTGAACGTCCTCTCCCCCAGCCGACACCATCGCGCTGCGTTCCGAGGGAACGCGCTGCACGTCCGCAAGGCGGGTCATAGCGGTGGCGCGCTACACCGAGGAGTCGCGGCAGCGTGTGCGGGAGGCGACCGACATGGCCGACCTCGTCGGCCAGTACACCGAGCTCAGGCGCAGCGGAGCGGGACGGATAACCGGCCGGTGCCCGTTTCACGAGGAGCGCACGCCGTCGCTGAGCGTCGACGTCGACAGGCAGCTGTTTCACTGCTTCGGCTGCGAGGCCGGCGGCGACCTGTTCGACTTCGTCGCCCAGCGCGAGGGCCTCGATTTCCCAGCCGCCTTGGAGTTCCTCGCCAGACGCGCGGGCATCGAGCTCGAACGCGAGGACGACTCGCCCGAGGCGGCCGCGCGGCGCCGCAGCCGAACGCGGCAGCTCGAGGCGCTGCAGCGTGCCGCCGTGTTCTACGCCCGCCATCTCACGCGCCCGGCCTCGCCGCAGGCGCGCGACGCTGTCGAGTACCTGCGCGGCCGCGGACTGCTCGAGCCCGTCTGCGCGCGGTTTCAGATCGGCTACGCCCCACCGGGGCACGAGACGCTGCGGGCGGCGTCGCACCGTGCCGGCTTCAGCGATGAGGAGTTGCAGGGCGCAGGGCTTCTGCGGCTCGCCCGTGGCGGCCAGACGCCGATCGATCGCTTCAGCGACCGACTTATGTTCCCCGTCGGCGATCAGCAGGGCCGCATCGTCGGCTTCGGGGCGCGCAAGACGGTCGGCGGCCGCGGGCCGAAGTACGTCAACTCCCCCGCCTCGGCGCTCTACCGCAAATCGCAGCTGCTCTACGGCTCCCATCACGCGCGCGCCCACGCGCGGCGCGCCGGCGCGGTGGTCGCGGAGGGCAACACCGACGTGCTCGCGCTGCGCCAGGCGGGGCTCGCTCCGGTCGTCGCGGCGATGGGGACGGCGCTCACCGAGCGGCAGCTGAAGGAGCTCGCGCGGCTGACGAAGCGGCTGTGGCTCTGCTTCGACGGCGACGCCGCGGGCGAGGCGGCGACGCTGCGGGGGATGGAGCTCGCCGTCGCGCAGGGGTTCTCGATCCACGTCGCCGCCCTCCCGCCGGGGCAGGATCCGGCCGACCTCGTCGCATCCGAAGGCGCCGACGCGCTCAGGCAGCTGACCGACGCGTCACGATCGCTCGCGCGCTTCCACGTCGAGCGCGAGCTGCAGCGCGCCGACCTGAGCAGCGCAGAGGGAAAGGACGCCCTCATCGACGCCGTCCGCGGCGTCTTCGCATGGCTGCCGTCCAGCGTCCTGCGCGAGGACCTGATCGCGACGATCGCCAGGCGGCTGGAGGTCGACGCGCGCCTCGTCGCCGCGTGGCTCACCACCGAGACAACCGCCGCCGACGGCACCGATTCGCCGCTTCGCTCTCGCCCATCCCCAGCGGTCGACCACGCGCCGGGGGCGGCGCGCGAACTGCTGCTGGGCTGCCTCAGCGATCCCAGCACAGCCTCGGACGTGCTCGACGACCGTCAGATCGCCGCGCTGCCGACCGACCTGCACCGGCGCGCGGCACGACACATCCGCGAGCACCGGGCCGACCCGACCGCCGCGCTGCCCGCAGACGACCACGAGCTCGTCGCGTTCATCGCCGCGCTGCTGGCGGCGGCACCGTCTCCCGCACCGGCTCGCCTCGGTCACGAATCGATCTGATCCGTCGGCCCCAGCCGCGACGATCGAGACGACCGTGCTCAACGCCACCCACGAGACGATCGGCGTCGCTTCAGCGCTCGCCGGCAGCGCCGCGATCGGCAGCGACCCGGCGACGTGCGCGATCGCCGCCGGCGCGGCGCTCTACGCCGCGCGGCTGCCCGACGCCGACCAGCTCGGATCGCGCGTGCACCGCCGCTCGCGCCTGGAACGCCGACACTTCGCCGCGCTGGCCGTCGGCACGATCCTGCGCCTGCCGATGATCGTCGTCGCGCTCGCGGCGCGACATCGCGGCGCCACGCACTGGCTGCTGACCGGCGCCGTCGTCACGGCGGCACTGACCGCGCTCGCGGCGGCCCTCTCCCCCACGCTCGCGCCGCCAATCGGCCTCGGCGTCGCGCTCGGCTACGTCACACATCTGCTCGCGGACGCCTGCACACCGCACGGCGCGCCGCTGCTCGGCCCGTTCTCCCAGCGACGGCACCTGCTGCCGCGCTCGGCGCAGATCAGGACCGGCAGCGGCGCCGAGCTCGCGGTCCTCGCGCTCGTCGGCAGCGCAGCGGTCGCCCTGACGATGACGATCCTCAGCCGGGCGTGAGCCCGCGGAGGCGATCGCCGCAACCAGAGCTTCGCGGCCGGGCTTGATCGGCCGGCCCGCGGGCCGCGGTCAGTCTGCGGCGGATTCGCGCATCGCCGCGCGCAGCGCGTCGATCCGCTGCGTGGTGATCAGCTCGCGTGCCTGGTCGCCGTTCGCCGGTGCGTGGGCGGCGACGAGCGCGTGGATGAGCAGCGAGCGCTGGGGGCGCGGCCGCGATCCCAGGGCGCTCGCGAGCGCGTCGAGATTCGTGCGCAGCTGCAGCGGCAGACGGTAGTTGCGCTCCTCGTGGCCGGCGTTGTCGGGCGCGTCGCCGAGCAGCAGCTGCTCGACGGCGGAGAACGCGCTCGCCGGGCTGTCGGGCATCGCGGCGGTCAGGATCGCCGTCTGCCTCGCCCCGCGCTACGCGTCGGTCGCGTCGATCGTCGCAGCCGCGGCGCGGCCCCTCCTCGCGCTCGCGTTCGGCGCGTGCTGGCCGGGCGGCGCGTTCACCGCGGCCGCCGCCGTGGCGATCGGGTAGAGGCCGCTGGCGGGGTCGTCCAGCACGGTCACGCCCGGGGCGGCGGCCAGCAGGTCGCGGGCCTCGCCGGGCTCCAGCGGCCGGCGGGTCTGGACGTTGACGGCCTCGGAGTGGCCGAAGAACACGGGGACGCGCACGCACGTGGCGCTGACACGGATGGCGTCGTCGCCCAGGATCTTGCGCGTCTCCGACATGAGCTTGCGCTCCTCGTCGGTGTGGTCGTCGCCGTCGGCGAACGAGCCCGCGTGGGGCAGCACGTTGAAGGCGATCGGGTGCGCGTAGACCCGCGGCTCGCCCAGCGGCTCGCCGTCGAGCACCGCGCGCGCCTGGCGGCGCAGCTCGTCGATGGCCTTCATGCCCGTGCCGCTCACCGACTGGTAGGTGGAGACGACCAGGCGCTCGATGCCCGCGGTGTCGTGGAGCGGCTTGAGCGCGACGACCATCTGCATGGTCGAGCAGTTGGGGTTGGCCACGATGCCGTCATGCCAGGCGAGGTCGTAGGGATTGACCTCGCTGACCACCAGGGGCACGTCGTCGTGCATGCGCCAGGCGCTGGAGTTGTCGACCACCACAGTCCCCGCCCGTGCGAAGCGCGGCGCCCACTCGCGGCTGGCCGCGGCGCCCGCGGAGAAGATGGCCAGGTCGAATCCGTGGATGGCCTCGTCGGTGAGCCCCTGCACCACCAGGCCGCCGTCCAGCTCGCGGCCGGCGCTGCGCGCGCTGGCGAAGGCGACGATCTCCTCGGCGGGGAACGAGCGCTCCCGCAGCTGCTCGAGCATGACCGACCCCACCGCCCCCGTGGCGCCGACGACCGCGAGGCGCGTCACGCGAACTCCCCGAACGGCCGCTCCTGGCGGATGGTGCCCTCGCCCGACAGCGCAAATGCTGAGTGCAGCGCGCGCACCGCCGTTGGCACCTTGTCGCCGCGGTTCACGCAGGAGATCTTGATCGGCGAGGTGGAGATCATCTCGATGTTGATGGCTTCCCTGCC
>JAHWJM010000277.1 GCA_019348435.1 Actinomycetota bacterium | reverse complement strand
CGTGGCCGTGTACGTCGTAACGACGACACGCCCGTTGGGCTCCGGCTGCCCCTGTGCGACGACGAATGCCGGTCCGGAGCGGACCGTCGCCTGATAGACGCAGGTCGTGTTCGCGCGGGTCGGGAAATCGACTCGGTAGGTGCCGGTGGCAGTCTTCGCCGCCGTGATCTGCTCTGTCGTCTTCGTTTGCCGATCGGCGCTCGACGAGTACGTCGCGTCGATCAAGCGCAGCCGCGGTGTGGCGGCGCGGATCGCCCGCCAGCTGCGCGCCGGCAAGAAGCCGGCCCATCTCGTGACATCGCTCCAGGACGAGAAAAACGAGCGGCTCAGCGCGGCGCTGATGCTCGGCGCCGACGATTGCGGCTAGAGGCGGCGGCTCCTCGAACGCTGTTGACACGGCCACCCGCCGGATGCAGGGTTGACGCACCAGACAGAGGGAGCCGATATGTACGTGAGGATCGCCAGGTTCGAAAACGCCGCAGGCGACGTGGACGAGCGCATCAAAGAGGTCCGCAAGCGCATGAGCGGCGAGGTCGACTCGCCGATGGCGCAGGCGCGCGATGCCGTCAAGCGGGCGATGATGCTCGTCGACCGGGAGAACAATCGCGGCATGGGCGTCATCTTCTGCGAGACCGAGGACGATCTGCGCCGCGTCGACGACGCGATGAACCAGATGAGCCCTCCGCCCGGCGCCGGCACGCGGACGGCCGTCGAGGTCTACGAGGTCGCGGTTGACGAGGAGCCGGCGTAGGGCGGCGCGACGAGCACCCTCGGCTATGCCAGGCCGAGCGCCCGCAGGCGCTCCCACAGCGGCGCGTTGACGCGTTCGGCGGTCTGCTCGAGCGCCCAGGCGCGCAGTCCGGCGTCCGGCCGCGACCGCGCCCCGGCCTGCGCGCGCAGCGCCGCGACGAACGCCTGCGCGTCGGGCGCCGTCGTGACCGCGCGCTCCCACGTCTGCACCCCGGCCAGCTCCGGTGAGATCGTGCGCCGCCCGAGGCGGGCGTACTTGAGGATCCGGTAGGGCAGCGCCGCGTCGTTGAAGGGCTCGACGCGGAACGGCAGGATCCCGACGTCGGCGCAGAGGATCAGCCGTGCCGCCTCCTGGTCGCTGCGCCTCCCCAGCCAGACGAGGTTCGGCGCCGCCCGGCACCAGGCGAAGTCGGGGTCCTGCTTGCACTCGTCCTCGTGCCAGGAGCCGACGAGCAGCAGCACGAGCTCGGGCATCGCGTCGGCCACGGCGCGCAGCAGCGCCCAGTCCGTGCGCCACCCGAGGTGGCCGAGCGAGACCGCGATGACCGCGCGGCCCGGATCCGGCGCGGGGAAGGAGTCGGCCGCCAGCCCGACGAGCTGCGCCTCGCGCCCCGCCTCGCGCTCGAGCTCCGCGAGCTTGCCGGAGACGACGAAGGTCAGCGCCGATCGCTCGGCGGCCTGCTCGTGCAGCGCCGCGAGCCGCACGCGCATCGAGGGCGAGGCGTCGTAGGCCATCTCGTAGCGATCCCAGCGCCCGTACCAGAGCTCGGCGCCCGGCCGTTGCGCCAGCAGCGCCCGCGCCAGCGGCCACTGGACCGGGTGGAAGATCGCCACCGCGCGCAGGTCGCCTTGCAGCGCGCGCAGCAGGCGCCGCGCCGTCCGCCGGGCCACGCGATCGCGCAGCGGGGCGGGAAGCCGTGCCACGGCGCCGTAGGGGACGCGGGGCGGGTCGGCGGCCACGACGCCGTCGGCGCGCAGGAGGTCGCGAGCCTGGTCGGCGAGGATGAACCCGTCCAGCGGACGCGGCAGCAGCAGGAGGGCACGCGGATCCGGCACGTGCTGACAGTACCGTGGCGCCGATGCGCAGCCTCTTCGAGCGCCTGCTGGCGGGGGGCACGGCATACCAGGCGTCGAGCGTCCTGTCAGCGGTGCTGGCGCTCGTCACGCTGCCGCTGTACACGCGCGCGCTGACGCGGTCGGATTTCGGCGTCGCCGAGACGCTGCTGACGTTCATCATCCTCGCGTCGATCCTGCTGCGCTTCGGCCTCGGCGAGGCGTTCGTGCGCTTCTACTTTCAGACGGCGGAGGGGCAGCGCGACCGCCTGGCGCGCACGACGACCGCCTCCGTGCTGCTCGTCACGACCGCCGTCGCGCTCCTGGGCGCGATGCTCGCCGGGCCCCTCAGCGCGCTGCTGCTCGGCTTCGAGGACGCCGGGCTCATGCGGATCGCCGTCTTCGGGCTGTGGTCGTTCACGAACCTCGAGATCGCCTACGCGCTGCTGCGCGTCGAGGAGCGCCGCCGCGCCTACGTCGTCGCCTCGCTGTGCAACGTGCTGCTGACCGTCGTGCTGACGGTGACGCTCGTCGTGGCGCTCGACGGTGGCGCGCGCGGCTACCTGGCCGGCAACTACGTCGCGTCGGCGGTCGTCCTGCTCGGGCTGTGGCGGCTGCTGCGCGGACGGATCGGGCTGCGGCCGGAGATGGGGCTCGGTCCGCTGCTCGCCTTCGGCGTCCCGACCGTGCCCGCCGATGCGACGGTCTTCGCGCTCAACGTCGTCGACCGCGCGTACATCCTGCGCACGCAGAGCGCGGCCGCGGCCGGCCTGTTCGCCCTGTCGGTGAAGCTCGCGACCGCCGTCATCCTCGCCGTACGCGGCTTTCAGCTCGCGTGGCCGCCGCTGGCCTACTCGATCCGCGACGACCGCGAGGCCGGGCGCTTCTACGCCACGGTGGCGACGTGGTACGTCGTCGTCGCGGGCTACGTCGTGGCCGGCCTGACGCTGCTCGGCCGCTGGGTCGTGCGCCTGCTCGCCGCGCCGGAGTACTTCGACGCCCACGAGGCGCTGCCCTGGGTCGCGCTGGGCTGGGCGATGTACGGGCTCTTTCTCGTGCTCGTGACGATCGGCGGGCGCGTCGGGGTGACGACGCGGACGTTCCCGGCGGCGCTCGCGGGGGTCGTGGTGAACGTCGTCGTCCTCGTGGCGCTGGTCGGCCCGCTCGGGATCGCCGGCGCCGGGATCGCCCTCGTCGCCGCCTACGCGGTGATGCTCGTCGTGCTGCATCTGCTGACCCGCGGGCTGTTCGCGGTGCCGTTTCAGTGGCGCCGGATCGGGCACGCCGTCGTGCTCCTGGCCGGCGTCAGCGTCGCCGGGGAGCTGGCGCTGCCGCAGTCGGGAGCCGACGGGTTCCTGCTGCGCGCCGGCGCCGCCGCTGTCATCCCGCTCCTGTTCGCGGCGACGCGATTCGTGGCGCCCGACGAGCGCGCGGCGCTGCGGCGCCTGCTCGCGAGCCGGCGTCCGCGCCGGGTCGTACGGTGAGCGCCGTGCCCGAGCCGACGATCGAGCTGTGGACCGACGGCGCCTGCTCGGGCAATCCCGGTCCCGGCGGCTGGGCGGCGATCCTGGTCGCGCGCGCAGCCGACGGCACGGTCACCAAGCAGGTCGAGCTGTCGGGTGCCGATCCCGCCACCACGAACAACCGCATGGAGCTGCAGGCGGTCATCAGCGGCCTGTGCGCGCTCGAGCGTCCCGCGCGGCTCACGGTCCACATCGACAGCGCCTACGTCATGGATGCGATCGTCAAGGGCTGGCACGTCGGCTGGGTCAAGCGCGGCTGGCAGACCGCGGCCAAGCAGCCCGTGAAGAACCGGGAGCTGTGGGTGCAGCTGCTGGCGCTCGTCGAGCGCCACACGATCACATGGCACAAGGTCAAGGGGCACGCCGGGGTGCTGCTCAACGAGCGCTGCGACGAGCTTGCCGTCGCCGCCTGCCACAGCGTACGCCCGCCACGACGCGTCAGCCGCTCGACAAGCTGATCGGCAGGGCCCGCGCGGGAGCCGATCGTCGACCGCTATGAGGTGGTGCTCGCGCGCCAGCCTCAGCCGCGGTAGGCGGCCCGGGCGGAAAGGATGAGGCGCCGCTAGGCCTCTCCTCCCGGAGAGGGCGGGCGGCGCCCGCGCTTGACGTCGGAGCGGCGGCGCTTCGCCTCGAGCCGGCGCTCGCGCGCCTCGTACCACTGGCCGAGGCTGCCCTGCGGGTCCACGTCGAGGATCGCGACGGACTTGCCGAGGCGGGCGAGCGCCACGGCCAGATGCGCGGCGACCGTCGTCTTGCCCGAGCCGCCCTTCTGTTGGGCGATGGTGATGATCTTGCCCGCCATGAGCACGCCCCTCCCGCAGCGGCGCAGTGTTGCACCGCAATAGGGCCG
>JAHWJM010000276.1 GCA_019348435.1 Actinomycetota bacterium | reverse complement strand
CTGGTGCGTGATCGTCGCGCCGTGCTTGGGCACGCGGAAGAGGTTCTTCTTGGCCTGCTCGACGCCCTTCTGGATCGCGAGCGGGACCTCGTTGGCCTTGCCGTAGCCGACGCCGACGACATCGCGTTCGTCGCCGACGACGACGAGCGCGGTGAACGAGAAGCGACGGCCGCCCTTGACGACCTTTGCGACGCGGTTGATCTCGACCACGCGCTCCTGCAGGTCCAGCCCCGCCTGATTGACGGAGCGGTCGACCACTGGGGCACTCATCGCGAGGACCTCCGATCGCGGACGACGCTGGCGATGGCCGAGCAATGGCCCGATGTCATACCGTTATCCCTCCTTCGCGGATGCCCTCTGCGAAGGCCTTCACACGGCCGTGGTACTGGTAGCCGCCGCGGTCGAAGACGGCAGCGGTGACGCCGGCGGCGGCGGCGCGCTCCGCGAGCAGCTTGCCGGCCGCGGTCGCCTGCTCCATCGGAGCCTTGTCGCGCAGGGGTGCCTCGGTCCAGACGACCGCCGCGAGCGTGTGCCCGGCGACGTCGTCGACGAGCTGCGCGGAGATGCCGCGGTTGGAGCGAAAGACGCTGACGCGTGGACGCTCCGCGGTGCCGGTGATCTTCGCGCGGACGCGGCGGCGGCGCTTGAGGCGCCGCTGGGGCTTCGTCTTGACGGTCATGCGCGCTTACCGACCTTCCGGGCGACGTACTCGCCCTCGTAGCGGATGCCCTTGCCCTTGTAGGGCTCCGGCGGGCGCTGCTTGCGGATGTTGGCGGCGGTCTCGCCGACCTGCTGCTTGGAGTTGCCCTTCACGACGATGCGCGTCGGCATGGGGACCTCGAACTCGATGCCGTCCGGCGCCTTGATCGGCACCGGATGCGAGTAGCCCAGCGCGAGCTCGAGGTCGCGGCCCTTGAGCAGCGCGCGGTAGCCGACGCCCTGGATCTCGAGCGTCTTCTGAAAGCCGGTGGTGACGCCCTCGACCATGTTGGCGACGAGCGAGCGCGTGAGGCCGTGCAGCGCACGATGCTCGCCACGATCGGTCGGCCGCTTGACGACGAGCTGTGCGTCCTCCTGCTCGACGGAGATCGCCAGCGGAACGCGCTCCGACAGCTCGCCGCGCGGGCCGTTGACGCGTACGAGCTCGGGCTCGATCGACACCGTCACACCGGCCGGGAGGGGAATGGGCTTCTTTCCGATTCGCGACATCGATTACCAGACGTGCGCCACGACTTCGCCGCCGACGCCCGCGCTGCGGGCTTCGTGGCCGGTCATCACGCCGCGTGACGTCGAGACGATGGCGGTGCCCATTCCGCCGAGCACCTTGGGGATGTCCTGTGCGCCGGCGTACGTGCGGCGGCCCGGCCGCGAGACGCGCTTGAGGCCGGAGATCGCCGAGCGGCGGTCGGACGTGTACTTCAGGCGCACGCGGATCAGCTCGCCGGGATGGTCGGCATCCGGGGCGACGACGTCGTAGCCGTCGATGTAGCCCTGCTCGGCGAGGATGCGCGCGCACTCGGACTTCAACCGGGACGACGGGATGTCGACCGTCTCGTGGGCGGCCTGAATCGCGTTGCGGATCCGGGTGAGGAAATCGGCGATGGGGTCGGTGCTGGCGCTCACAGTCGTGCTCTCGTTAGATGCTGCTTGGTTACCACGAAGACTTCGTCATGCCCGGGACATAGCCCTCGTGCGCCATCTCGCGCAGGCAGATCCGGCACAGGCCGAACTTGCGATAGACGGAGCGGGCCCGGCCGCATCGGCGGCAACGGCTGTACTCCCGGGTCTGGAACTTCGCGGGCCGTGCTTGGCGAACCCGCTGGGACGTCTTGGCCATTCTAGTCTGCTTCCTCTTCGTTTTCCTCAGCGGGCTCCTCGGGCGGCTTCTCGTAGGCCTCCGGGTTCTCCTCCTTGAGCTGCTCGAGCGCGGCCTGCTCGGCCTCGGCCTTCGCGCGCAGTTCCTCGTGATGCGCGGCCTCCGCGGCGGCCGCCGCCCGCGCCTCCTGCTCGGCCTTGTCGGGGCGGTTCTCCTTCGTGAACGGCATGCCGAAGGCCTCCAGCAGCGCGAACGCCTCGATGTCGGTCTTCGCCGACGTCGTGATCGTGATGTCCAGGCCCCGGACCATGTCGACCGAGTCGTAGTCGATCTCCGGGAAGATCGTCTGCTCACGGACGCCGAGCGAGTAGTTGCCGCGGCCGTCGAAGGCGTTGGCCTTCAGGCCTCGGAAGTCGCGGATCCGCGGGATCGCGACGGACATGAGGCGATCGAGGAACTCGTAGGCACGCTCGTTGCGCAGCGTGACGGCGAGCCCCACGGGCATCCCCTCGCGCAGCTTGAAGTTCGCGATCGACTTGCGCGCGCGGCGCACGTTGGGCTTCTGGCCGGCGATCGTCGCAAGCTGCTCCTGGGCGGCCTCGAGAGCCTTGGAGTCCTGCTTGGCGTCGCCGACGCCCATGTTCACCGTGATCTTCTCGATGCGCGGCGCCTGCATGACCGAGGAGTAGCCGAAGCGCTCGATGAGCGCGGGGCGGATCTCCTCGAGATAGCGGGCCTTCAGGCGCGCGGGTGGTGCGGCGGTCTGGGTGGACACTAGAACTTCGCTCCAGTCCGCGCCGACGCGCGCAGGCGCTTGCCCTGCTCCTCGATCGTCTTGACTCGCGTGGGCTTCTTGTCCTTGGGATCGCACAGCGCGACGTTGGAGAGGTGGATCGGAGCCTCCCGCTCGATGACGCCGCCCGGCTCCATGGAGCCGGGGCGCGGCCGCGTGTGGCGCTTGATGATGTTCAGGCCCTCGACGTAGACGCGGTCCTTGCGCGGGTCGACCCGCAGCACCTTGCCCTGCTTGCCGCGGTCCTTGCCGCTGATGACGACGACCTCGTCGCCCTTGACGATGCGTGCGGGCATCAGTGATTCCTCCGGTCAGTCCGTGTGCCCTTGAGCGACCGCTGGCGGCGGCTGGCAAGGCCCGATCCCGCCCACCCAGGAAGGTGTGCCTCTGGCACATCGACGACCGAGGACGCCGCCAGGCGCCGATCAGTGGCCGATCCAAGGGTGCAGGGACTGGCTGGAGGGATCACCATCAGAGCACCTCGGGCGCGAGCGACACGATCTTCATGAAGTTGCGGTCGCGCAGCTCGCGGGCGACCGGTCCGAAGATGCGCGTGCCGCGCGGGTTGTTGGCGGCGTCGATGATCACCGCGGCGTTCTCGTCGAAGGCGATGTACGTGCCGTCGTCGCGGCCGAAGGACTTCTTCGTGCGCACGACGACCGCCGTGACGACCTCGCCCTTCTTGACCGTCCCCTGCGGGTTGGCCTGCTTGACGGTGGCGGTGATGATGTCGCCGACGAAGGCGTACCGCCGCTGCGAGCCGCCCTTGACGCGGATGCAGAGGATCTCGCGCGCGCCGGTGTTGTCGGCGACCTTGAGGCGTGTCTCGTTCTGGATCACTTCGCGCGCTCCAGGACTTCGACGAGGCTCCAGCGCTTCGTGCGCGACAACGGACGGCTCTCGACGACGCGGACGCGGTCGCCCTCGTTGGCGTCGTTGGTCTCGTCGTGGACGTGCAGCTTCGTCGTCGAGCGCACGATCTTCTCGTACTTGCGGTGCCGGCGGGCGTGGTCGATGCGGACCACGATCGTCTTGTCGGGCTTGGCGGACACGACGGTGCCGGTGCGCAGCTGCGGGGTCGGCACGACGCGATCGGCCGGCGGCGTGCCGGCGCTCTCGTCGCCGGCCCCAGAGGCCGCCCGCTTGACCTTCTCCGGGAACCGCACGGCCCACTCGTAGGTCTGCTGCGCGCCCATCGACCCGGAGGCGTCGACGGCCAGGACGAGCAGGTTGCCCACCCGCTCCTGGCGGACCGCCTCGCGCAGGTCGCCTGCCGTCACGAGGCGCTGGTCGTCGCCGTCGGCGGCCCTGCGCTCGACTGCGGCCCGCACCGTGGCGCCGAGCGCCAGCGACCCCACCGTGTCCCCCACCGGCCGGTCGCCCACCAGACGGCCCCGGCTGCCCTCGGCCGGCGACCGCCGCCCGCCGGAGGGCGGAGCACCCGTCTGTCGCGGTGCGGCCAGCGCGACGACCGGGGCGGTGTCCCCGGGCGCGGCATGGCGGTCACCGCCCGCCGGTCCGTCCTCGGACTCGGACTCGGACTCGGCCGGATCGTGCCCGTGCTCCT